>JAICZH010000046.1 GCA_025933775.1 Chitinophagaceae bacterium | reverse complement strand
GGCGCTACTGTGTCCAAATAACTTGATTTGATTTTTTACAGCTACTCAAGCAGGAATATTTTCTTAAATTATTATTAGATTTAAGTCCTTCATAAATACACTTAAAATCTATTCCCTCGACATAATATTTTTTTAAAAAAGATTTTATTGTTATATTATTTTTTGTACTAAATTGAGTATCATCTCTGTTCACAAGTTCGCTAAACAAATTATTAAAATCATTCCCAGTAAAACCTTGTAATCGAAAACTTGTTCCAGTCAATTTATTTATACATAGAACGTACCGGCTACAAAAACTTGGGATATCAATATATTCCAAATAACTTGTTTTTTTTTCATAAAATACCGGACTTTCTTGTGTCTCTGTTCCTTTAGCTTTATTAAACGTTAGGGCCAAAAAAATATATTTATTAGGAAATCCTATACTTTTAAGAGTATCTAATTTCAGGTCAATTTTAGTAATAAATAAATTAAATACTGAAGAATCTTTTACAGGAAAAGTAGTGGAATATTTACTTAAACTATTATCATGCTCTAAAAATAACCACATTTTAAATAAAAATTTCCCATCAGTGGTGTGCTGAGCAAATATAGTATTTGCAAAAAAGCTAAATATTATGGCTAACATAGCCTTGTTTAAAAATTTATTCATATCATATAAAGCTTTAAAAAGAACATTCAATTCCGATCATCTTAATGCTTAAGAAGTTCGTCATATTTTTTTTGTATTTGTAAGGCTGGCAAAGCAACTGGATTATTACTATTAACTGGGTCTTGACAATCAAATTCAGGTCCGGCATCTTTTTGCAATTGTTGGTATCCATAAGGCTCTGCGGCTAACCCAAAAGAATGTCCGATTTCATGGGCAAAAACATCTGCCTTAATTGAAATACCACTTTCCGTCTTCCTGGCGGGTGTCCTCACCCGACATTCTTCCATCATAATTTATCAATTTTACTGATGTTCAGAAAATAAATTTTATTAAATGAAAAGGTTTGATGGCTTTTTCTTTCACCAGCATATCTAAAAAACATTTTCCATATTGGACTAAGATAATATTTATTCATGAAATGTCGGGTGAGGACACCCGCCAAGAGGGGGCTTGTATTTTTAATAACTTACCTAAATTCATGAACATATTTTACCTCAATAAGGTAGAAAAATATAAAAGAAACTATAAAAAAAATATGTAATATGGAAAATACTTTCTTCGAATCAAAAACAAAATTCCAAATATTATGAGTAAAAATTGATTAATTAAGCCCATGTAATAAATAATTCCCGCAACCAAAAACCATAAAATTTCTAAATTTTTATGCAACTGAAAATATAGTCCCATATTATAAGCATACTGGGGGTATATCACAATATAAATACAAAATATTACCATTAAAATTGATGAAAGAATGCAATATCGAAATAGAAGTTTCATAAAGTATTTATTCTTGATTATTGATTAAGAACATCATTAATTGATTCTAAAACATAGGGTATTGTTAAATTGCTCATATTCCCATGGTTTACTGTAGGTGCCGAACATGAGATAATTATTAATTATTGTAGAATTATTGTTTTGATCTCGGTAATTTGGCGCCTCAGTGCTGGCGCAGATATGCAGCGGGGCTTTGGGCATGGCGTATCTGTGCCATTGAATACTTTATCATTATCTCCAAATTTGTATTTCTTACTCATCTATAAATATAAGGAATGGTTTTTATAAAACTCCAATCTATATGCTTGGCACAGATACGCCAACGCAACATTTCCTTAGCTGCATATCTGCGCTATTGCGGATAACCAGCCACCGTGCTTTTATTCACCCTGCCGCTATCTTCGCCACTGTAATACAGCTTTTCTGTAGCAAGTTGCGCAGTTTCCAAACTGGCGGGTGTAGGGCTTATATAATTAATTCTTTGCAATTTTATTATAGCTTACGGCAATTCCTTTAATTAAAGATGAGCTGAATCCCTGGTGCTCCATTTCGTTTAAACCTGCAATGGTACAGCCTTTGGGCGTAGTTACTTTATCAATTTCCTGTTCAGGATGCGATCCTTTTTGCAACAATAATTCTGCAGCGCCTTTCACAGTTTGCGCAGCAATGAGGCTTGCAGTAGCGGCATCAAAACCAATTTCAATACCACCCTGTATGTTGGCACGGATGTAACGCATGGCATAAGCAGTGCCGCAAGCGCCGAGTACAGTAGCAGCTTCCATTAGCTTTTCATCAATCATTGTCACTTTACCTAAAGTAGAAAATAATTTTTTTACAAAATTAATTTGAGATGCAACGGCATTTGTAAAACTTAAGCAGGTAATACTTTCCTGTATGGCAATGGCAGTATTGGGCATGGCGCGAAAAAGAGGAAGTTTTATTTTTATAATTTCATCAATTTCTTTTAAGAGCACACCGGTAACAACCGATACTAAAATATGTTTTGAAGACAATTCTTTTTTAAAGCTGTTGAGTACATCGCTTACCTGGTAAGGTTTTACGGCAAGTATTATTAAATCGCTGTTTAGAACTGCTTCGGCATTATTGGCGGTTACTTTTACACCTTTGTCTTTCAGTGTTTGAAGTGTGCTGATTTTTCTTTTAGTAATTGTTATGTCGGATGCTTTGCAAAATTTACTTTTTAATAATCCTTCGGCAATTGCAGAACCTAAATTTCCGCCCCCAATAATTGCAATTTTTTTATTCATACTAAAATTTATTTTAAAAATTATTTTTTATTCTTTTCAAAAAAAATTATTAAAGGATACAAAATAACATCTTATTTTATAAGTAAGTTATTTTGTTTTAGCCAAAAAATAAAAACATTGAAATTAAAAAACAGGACAAAGCGTTTGGTTTCTGTCGCCCGCAAATTCGCTGTAATAGCCTTTTTTAAGCACATTAAATTCGCTGGCGCCCATCGAATGATTAAAATTTTTAAGAGAAGACATCGTTACATCATAACTAAAAGTAAAACGAACATTATTAAGTTCCAGCCCAATCATGGGAATGAAAGCATCGCCGTAGCGATAATACAATCCGCCAATAATTTGTTTCTCTCCATGCTCGCTTAAATTGTATGCAGCATTCATTCCAAACACCAGTTCACTGGCCTTTGCCTGAGTGGTATAATATATATTTGGATTGATGATAACCTGGTCGGTTACTTTAAATAAACCATTCAGGAATGCAATATGCCTCATAGAAATTTTATCGTTTGAATTATCTTCAAAAAAAGTTTCTTTAGGTTCATTCACATGCTGAATAGAATAACCTGCATTGATATAAACATTTTCTGTAGGAAAATAGGCATAATTCATTCCTGCCTGCAAATCGAAATAATTAATATTATTATTTTCTAAAACAACAGACGTAGGTTGGGTGGCATCAAAAAATTTTCCATCAAACTGATCGGGGTAAGTAAGCTTGCTTTGATCAATTCTTTTATTGGCCCACCCTACATTGAAGCCTGCAGTTATCAGGCTGCTTAATCCGAGTTCCTGATGATAGGCAATAGATGCATAAGCCTTGGTAGATGTAAGGCTTCCTGTTCCTGCTACATCGCGAAGAATAACACCGCCGATTCCCATCCATCCTGTTTCAATTTTATTTCTGAAAAGTTGGGCATCTCCAAAAATACTTATGGTTTTATAAGGCTGTGCCATAATATTGGAATATTGATTTCTGTAAGATGCGCCTAACCGGTAATCTGCATCGGGAATAAAACCTGTATTGGCAGGATTAGTAAGTAATGGATTATTGAAGAATTGCGAAAAATGAAGATCCTGTGCAAACAAAGTTTGTTGCGTAAGGCACGAACTAATTATACAAAGTATTACAAAATAGTTTTTCACTAAATTCTTATTATCTCAATAAAGTAATATCTCCTGTTTTTCTGTACTTGGTTCCATCCGAAAAAGATACATCTAAAGTATATGCATAAACACCCAGAGGTTGTAGCTTTCCTTTAAACGTTCCGTCCCACGTGCTTTTTATATTATCACTTACAAATACTTTTTGTCCCCAACGATTATAAATGCTCCATTGCATTTTGGCAATGCCAAATCCTGCAACACCTATTCGCCCGTTAACCCCAAAGCGTCCCGGAGTAAATGCGGACGGAACATCAACTAAAGGTCTTATTAAAGATCGTACATTGATGCAGGTATCATCGCTGCAACCCGCCTCGTTAGCCGCATTGAGGCATACATTATAGGTAGCTGTTGCGGGGAAAATATGGGTAGGGTTTGTTTCTGTAGAACTATCTCCATCACCGAAATTCCAAAAGTAATTTGTAGCGCCAATTGACTGATTCACAAAATTGGTAACTGTATTTTCTTGCGGCGGATTTGGATTAAATGTAAATGAAGCCACAGGAATTGCGCTCACTGTTATAGTAAAATTCGTAGAATCTATCTCATTACATGAAGTTGAATCAAACGCTTTTAAGGTTACTACATAAGTACCAACGTTGTTATATAAATGCGTCGGATTATCCTCTGTGGACACCGGGCTTCCGTCTCCAAAGTCCCATACAAATGAAAGGCCACCCAAAGAATTGTTGGTAAATATAGCATTGTATGGCACGCAACCACGTGCAGGTGTTTCAAACTGTGCTTTTACCTGTGGCGAAAGCCGGATTGTTTTAACGGTATCACCGGGCGAATTGCAAAATGCAGAGTCATTGATTGTAAGCTTAACAATATAAGTTCCCGGGCTTGCGTAGGTATGTTGCACTGGAGGCGATTGGCTCGCAGTATCTAATGGAGTGTTATCGCCAAAATCCCAAATAAAAGTATTTGGATTAAACGATCCTCGTGTTGCCACTGAAGTGTTCGTAAAACTATATGTTTGATTGGTACAGGGTGGCAATTTATTTGCACGGAAATCTAAAAGGGCTTTATTATCTCCTGCCTGAATGTGCGTATAGGAAGTGTCAAAAATATTGCATGTGGTACTGTCAACAGCAATAAGCCTTACCAGATATTTACCTGTTGCGTTATAAACGTGAGAATCATTAGGGCTTGTAGTAGTATCGCCAGTGCCATCGCCAAAACTCCAATAATAAAGTTTGCCTTTATTAAGTGTATCAGCAAAATCAACTTTTAAAGGAACACATCCGATAGTATCATTGGGAACTCCATCAATTGAGGCTCTCACGCCAGCTTGTACTCCTGCAAAATTCATTTCAATTTTTAGCATTCCAAGATTACATTCACCTCCAGCAGTGGCCTGGTCCAAATTTGACCAGGCGCCAAAAGTGCCCGGGAAAGGAAAGGCATTATTATTCGTAACATGAAAACAATTAGCACACATAGCTTCATAAATAATTCCATTCTTATCGAAGCGACTGGTACCTCCATCCACATGATCACCAAAAGTCAATGGATTATTTACGCCTTCAGGAGGATCGCCCTGCCCAAAAAAAGTACCATACAATTGTGAAGCGGCATCTTTTTTCAAAACAAAAAAATAAAAATCACTTCCTGATGCATCTGTTTGTTGCTTAATGGCATCAGCGGTTGTTGGCATTCCACGTGTGTTTCCTTCTGCAAAACCAGTATTGGCTTTTCCACCCCAGCCGGCAACATATACATTTTCGCAACGATCAACCAAAAAAGCAGTTGGTGAAATGTTGGGTAATGTAGAATTAGCAGAACCAAATACAGTAGAATATTGGTAGCCGCTAAGATCTGGTTTTAGTTTTGAAATAAATTGTTTTGATCCGGGATCAGAATAGGCTGCATTAATAACAGGCCATGTTCCCGTAGTAGTTCCCATTACATATATAAATCCTAATTTATCATCATCAATTCCATAAACCTGGTCGGCTCCTGTTGTACCAAGATAAGTTCCTGCGATAGCCGCAGTTCCCGAATTATTTAGTTCCACTACAAAACCATCGCATACGCCGCCAGCAAATGATGAACTTATAACTCCTGATTTTGAAACGCCCGGCAAATCAGAACTCGCGGTGCCTCCTGCTACGTATATATTATTAGCCGGATCAAGAACTAAAACATAAGCGGCGTCATTATCGCCACCACCAATAAATGTACTAAAAATAACGTTGTTACAATTTGCATTAAGTTTTAAAACCACTCCATCTTGCTTGCCGCCGGGAGTTGTTTGAAAAGCGCCCGGCGTTGTTTTAAAAAGACTCGTATTATCACCGCTTGTTGATTGAGTACAGGAGGCCACATATATATTATTGGCCCCGTCTAACAAAACTTCGCTGCGGGCATCATCGCCATAATTTCTTTTTAATGAAAAGCCGCCACTGTTGCCTGATTCGTCTTTAATGTTTACGCCATCATCTCCTGCTCCTCCAATTCGCATGGAGCCAATAAGAGCGTTGCCGCCTGCATTTAATTTTGTAACAATAATATCCCATCCGCCACCCGATCCATAAGTTGGAACTGTGGTTGGATAATCGGAAGAATTGGTTCTTCCCGCAATTATAAGATTTCCTTGTGGATCAACAATGAGACTATGTGGTTGATCTGCCTGAGCGCCTCCTATATAAGTTGCATAAACTCTGTTATGACCATCAGGAGTTAATTTTATAATTGCAATATCAAAATCTCCATTAAATGTTTCATCGTAAGCTCCCGTTGATTTAGGAAATCCATTATCAAAAGCAATACCGCCTCCATAAAAACTTCCATCTGGGCCATAGGTGGCAGTAAAGCCCCAATTGTCAGCAGTGCTTCCGGAATAACTAAAAAATATTTCTGTGGGGTCAATTATAAGAATTTTGGAAGGGTCATAATTTTTTACTTTAAATTTTACCACATCTTTATCTATCACATAGCGGCAATCTAATTGTTGCCTGCTATTATCAACAACCTGATAAGTATATGGCGAAAGTTCCTTGTTATTTCCAAGCGAGGTGGAAACTATCAACTGCTTATTTTTTATAGATAACTTATCAGCGCCCGAATATTTCATGGCGATATTATTTATATCGGCGCCCGGATGAATAATAAAATCGTATTTTAAATTACTTCCTGCATCAGAATAATAACGAACATCAATACCGGGATATACATTTTTATAAGTAACTCCCTGATATATGCGGCAATTGGAAGCCCATTTGCTTTTATCATTTCCAATAAAATAATTGTTAACGGTTGGTACCGGTTTATCAGGAATTATTTCCGCATTTTTTGAATCTAAAAATTGAACGCTGTAAGCATGTGAACGAATTTTAGTTACCGCTTGTTTTGACGTAATTCCAGTACTTTCCCGGTGCCTGCTTTCTTTTATATTTTCAATATCGCCCGGATTATGTTGAGAAACGGTAAATCCGTTTTGTTGTAAATAAAATTCGCCGCTACCTGCGTTGCTCATAAATTTTACCTCGCTATTCCATTGGCCTTTGTTTTCAATAAATTCAATTTGAGAAAATAAATTTTGTGTAACAAAAAAAATTGTTACGCAGGTTAAAAGCAAGCATTGAAAAATTTTAAATATCCTCAAGGCAAATATTTTTTTATGGCTAAAAAAAAAGAAAATGGTTTTATAAGGTAATCAGAAATTGTATTACGGATTTAAAAATTAAATTTACGAAACAATCAGTACAGAAGTTTGAAAAACAATTTTCCCTTTATTATTTAATAGTCAATTAACAAAGGCGCAAAATGGGTCAGGAAATTTTGCTCCACGGGGTTTTGTCTTTTTGAATCGCTAAAAAATTTTTCAAGTTTAAATTCTCATTCAAAGAAAGTTCTGCATCCTTTTCAATAATTTCTTCGGCTTCCCACCTGGCGGCTTCCAATATTTTTTTATCTTCAATAATATTGGCCAACTTAAAATTGAGAATGCCGCTTTGCCTCGTCCCTTCTATATCTCCGGGGCCGCGTATCTCCAAATCTTTTTCTGCAATTTTAAATCCATCATTTGTAGAGCACATAATCTTAAGCCGTTGTTTCGCTTCTAAAGATAATTTTACTTTGGTAAGTAAAATACAAAAACTTTTTTCATTTCCGCGCCCCACTCTTCCTCTCAATTGATGCAATTGCGGAAGCCCGAATTTTTCTGCGCTTTCTACAAGCATCACACTTGCATTGGGAACATCAACGCCCACTTCAATCACTGTGGTAGAAACCATTATCTGTGTATCATTTTTTATAAATCGTTGCATGTTTATTTCTTTTTGCACAGCTTTCTGCCTGCCATGTACCATGCTTATAAAAAATTCCGGTTCCGGAAAAAATGCTTTCACTTCTTCATATCCTTTCATTAAATTTTCAAAATCGAGCTTCGATGATTCTTCAATCAACGGATAAATAATATACGCTTGTCTTCCTTTTTTTATTTCACTTTTTATAAAATCCATTACCTGCGGCCGGGCATATTCCATGCGATGCACGGTGGTTATGGGTTTTCGGCCAGGAGGTAATTCATCCATAACACTATAATCGAGATCGCCATAAGCGGTTAATGCAAGCGTGCGCGGAATTGGTGTTGCCGTCATTACCAGCACGTGCGGATTAATTTCATTTTTTTTCCAAAGCTTTGCCCTTTGCGCCACGCCAAATCTGTGCTGCTCATCCACGATGGCAAGCCCTAAATTTTTAAAAACAACATTGTCTTCAATTAATGCATGGGTACCTGTTAATATCGTTACTTCTCCGTTGGCAGTTGCCTGTAGTATTTCTCTTTTTTCTTTTGCAGATGTAGAGCCAGTGAGCATGCGCACTGTAATGGAAATATTTTTTAAAAGCGATTGTAAACTTTTATAATGCTGCTGTGCAAGTATTTCAGTAGGCGCCATAAAGCAACTCTGGTAACCATTATCTGCAGCAATGAGCATGCTCATAAGGGCTACGATTGTTTTGCCACTTCCAACATCTCCCTGTAGCAAACGGTTCATTTGTTTTCCGCTTCCTATATCTTTTCTTATTTCTTTCAATACATTTTTTTGAGCATTGGTTAATTGAAAGGGAAGATTGTTGTGATAAAATTCATTAAAATAATTCCCAACTTTATTAAACAATAATCCTTTTGAAAAAGAATGCCGCTTATAACGGACGAAGCTTAAACGCAGTTGCGATATAAACAGCTCTTCAAACTTTAATCGCCTCAAAGAATCATTATATTCATTTTGGTCTTTTGGAAAATGCATTTGCCTGAATGCATCGTAACGATTAATAAATTTATATTTTGAAATAATATGCGAAGAAAGATTTTCAGGAATATCTTTTTCATGAAGCATTTGCAAAAGCGCATACACTAACTTTGCTATTTGTCTTGAGCCTAAGTTTCTTGCTTTTAATTTTTCAGTACCGGGATAAACAGGTTCTAAATACAAGTTTTTTTCAATGCCTGTTTCGGTAACTTCTTCAATTTCAGGATGCGATATTTGGGGTGCATTCATATAAAATCCGGCTTTGCCAAAAACCCTGTATTTACTTCCTACTTGCAAAAATTTTTGCATCCAGTTAACTCCCTGAAACCACACCAGGTCAAGTTCTCCCGTTCCATCGTTTAAAGTTGCAACCAATCTGCGGCCTCTTTTTTCTCCCATTATTTCAAGCGATGTAAGCTTGCCAACTACTTGTACATATTCACTTTCGCCGGTAATTTTATTTATGGTAATTATTTGGGTTTTATCTACATGGCGAAAGGGAAAATATTGCAACAGATCATTGAATGTATAAATGCCCGCTTCTTTTTTTAAAAGTTCGCCTCTTTGCGGCCCTACGCCTTTTAAATATTCAATAGGATTGTTTAATATGGAATTAATATTGGCGATTGCAATTTATTTTTACAAATATAAGTGTACCCATTTTTGAAAAAGAAGTGAATAACTTTAATTTATTTTGTACAATAAAAAATAAAAATAATTGTTATAATTCTTTATGATTTTTATGTATTGAATGTTAAAAAAGCCCTAAAGAAGAGCGTTCGTGCATAATTACTATCCACACAAGTAGGATAAAAAAGTTTTACGAAGTAACTTTGCAATTGCTCTTTAAAAAAATCCAATTTTTATACAGCAATTTTTTTTACTAACCGTTACATGAAGAACTGTGAATTAAATTAATTCACTTTTTCAATAAAAAATTTAAATAAATAACATCACTGAATGAATAAATCAATGAAGAGATTTTCTGTTTTTATAACATCCCTTTTTATTTTATGCATTCATCTTCCGTTTGTTTTTGCAAAGCCGGTATATGCAACTCATACCGAAACTAAAGCGCCATCCGTTAACTTGAAAATAACAGGTCATGACGAATTACCTAATTCGAAAAAAGTAAGTGCTTATGATAGCTTGCATTTAACTACATTCGGACTTTCTCAGCAAGCGTATGATTATGCCGTCAGGGGTTTTCAAATGTTGCGTGATATGGGAAAATTAAATAATGATTCTATTATTTCAATTGTTGATTTTAGTTTATCATCTGCCGAAAAAAGATTATTTGTAATTGATATTAAAAATTATAAAATTTTATTCAATACGTATGTAGCGCATGGCCGTAATTCGGGAGCAGAATATGCAAAAAAATTTTCTAATAATCCTTCTAGCAATAAAAGTAGTTTGGGGTTTTATGTTACCGGCGAAACCTATAATGGCGAACATGGATATTCACTTCATTTGGAAGGTGAAGAAAAAGGCATCAACGATAATGCATATAAAAGAGCTATCGTAATGCATAGCGCCGATTATGTAAATGAAAATTATATAAAACAAAAAGGCTACATCGGCAGAAGCCTTGGCTGCCCTGCCATTCCGGAGAAAGTATATAAGCCCATCATTGATGAAATAAAAGATGGGAGCTGTCTTTTTATATACAGCCCCAATAAATATTATATTTCCCACTCAACATTTTTGCAACAGGCTTCTTAATTTATTTTCCATACTTTTTATCAATTTTTTGAAAACTAAATTATTAGAATTAGATACGTGTTTGCATAATCTTATCATAAATATCCTATTAGAATGTTAGTGAATTTTTCTTGTGCCGCAGGCATATTTGGTTGGTAGATAATTATTGAAAACTGCATCAAACGTTCCTTCGGAACGTTTCGTACATTTTTTCAAAAAATTTTACCTATCGAAAGTTCCTACGGAACTAGTAAAATCAAATTAAATAAATAATTCTTATTATTAATTTGTTAACAAAAAAGGAATCGAAAAATTTTTGCTTGTGCAGAAATTTATTTTATTAATCTTATTATTTTTCAGTTGGTATCTTTATCAAAATTAAATTGCTTGCCATGCTAAAAGTTGGCGTTTTCGGAGTAGGTCATTTAGGCAAATTTCATTTGAACAACTGGAAAGAAATTGATGCTGTACAACTCGTGGGTTTTTTTGATCCGTCCGATGAAAATGCATCAGCCGTAAAAGAACAATATCATTTAAAAAGATTTAAACATGCTGATGATTTAATTAATGAAAGTGATATTGTTGATATTGTTGCGCCCACTACTTCGCATTATGATTTATGCAAAAAAGCTATTTTAAAAAGCAAGCATGTTTTTGTAGAAAAACCTTTAGCCAACACCATGGCCGAAGCAAAAGAAATTGTACAACTTACCAAAGAAGCCAATATAAAATTGCAGGTGGGCCATGTTGAAAGATTTAATCCTGCATTTCTTGCATTGAAAGATTATGAGCTTAGCCCGATGTTTATTGAAGTGCATCGTTTGTCGCAATTCAATCCGCGGGGTACGGAT
Organism: Chitinophagaceae bacterium; assembly: GCA_025933775.1. GTDB lineage: Bacteria > Bacteroidota > Bacteroidia > Chitinophagales > Chitinophagaceae > Ginsengibacter. The sequence continues at coordinate 13,404 of JAICZH010000046.1, read as the reverse complement.
GTAAGTGTGATACTCGATTTAATGATACACGATATTGATATTATTTTAAGTATTGTAAAAAGTAATGTAAAAAATATTTATGCCAATGGAGTAAATGTATTGAGCGATACACCTGATATTGCCAATGTTCGGATAGAGTTTGACAATGGTTGCATTGCCAATCTTACTTCATCAAGAATAAGCATGAAAAAAATGCGCAAGATGCGTTTGTTTCAAAAAGATGCTTACATAGGAATAGATTTTTTGAATAAAAAATCTGAGGTGATAAAATATAAAACACCTGCCGATAAAAACGTTTTTACTTTTGATATTGAAACCAACCATGGTAAAAAAACGATTGCCATTGCTGCTCCCGTAATACAAGAAAATAATGCGTTGAAGCAGGAATTGCAAAGCTTTGTAGATGCAATTATAAAAAATCATTCACCTGTGGTGAGCGACATTGATGGTTACCAGGCTATGGAAGTGGCGCATCTTATTTTGGATAAAATAAACCGCAATCAACTTAACTAAAACCAAAAAGAAAATTGGCGAGGCCGTTACCAATACTTTATTATGCGCTTGGTGATTTTATTGCTGCTGCAGTTTCTTCATTGCTTATTTATTATCTGTTTACACAATTTTCTGGAGTTACTTTCCATTTCAATTACAAACACTTTATAGAACTTTTTTTATATTCCATCGGATGGCTGATTGTTTATTATTTATTTGGAACGTATAAAAATCTTTATTACAAATCGCGGCTCAATGAAATGCTGTACACATTTGTAAGCACATTTACCGGCTGCATATTATTGCTTTTCATTTGTATTTTATTTAAAAATGAAATTGTTGTTCCGGTACTTTACAAAGGATTTTTTATCATACTCTGCATCCAATTTTTTATAACTTATTTATTCAGATTTATTTTATTATCTATTGCGCACAATCAATTGCAAAAACAACGGGTGTGGTTTAATACGCTTATTATTGGTAACAATGAAAATGCTTTGAGCGTTTATAAATCTATTACCGATAACAAAGAAAAAAGCGGTTATAGAATTTGCGGATTTATTTCAACTGAAAATAAAACACAGGATGATTTTGAAAAAAATATAAACCAACGGTCAGGCATACACGAAATTAGCAAAGCTATTGATGAGCTTTGCATAAAAGAAGTAATTATTACCATTGAAAAAAATGCAAAAGCAAACCTTGAAAAAATTTTGGAACTGCTTACTGAAAAAGAAGTGAACATAAAAATGGTTCCCGATAAAGTAGATATTTTAAGTGGCGCAGTGCGTACCAGTAATGTAATGGGCACGCCTTTAATTGAAATTCATACGGGATTAATGGAGGCATGGCAACAAAATTTTAAAAGGCTCATTGACGTTTCGATTGCTGCAACCGGGCTTATCATATTTTCACCATTAATATTATACACAGCTATAAGAACAAAATTATCTTCAAAAGGAAAAATATTCTTTTTACAGGAACGCATCGGATATAAAGGCCACTCTTTTATCATTTATAAATTTCGTTCCATGATAAATGATGCAGAAAAAAACGGACCGATGCTTAGCAGCAAACATGATGAGCGCATTACCAATTGGGGGAAAGTTATGCGCCGTTGGCGGCTCGATGAATTGCCGCAATTATGGAATATTTTAAAAGGTGAAATGAGCCTTGTAGGCCCGCGCCCCGAAAGAAAATTTTATATTGATGCTATTACCAATGAACATCCTGAATATAAATTACTGCTAAAAGTGAAGCCAGGCCTCACAAGCTGGGGAATGGTAAAATTTGGCTATGCCGAAAATATAGATGAAATGATTGAACGAATGAAGTATGATATCATTTATATTGAAAACATTTCATTAGCGCTTGATTTTAAAATTATGATTCACACACTAAGAATTATTTTATTGGGAAAAGGAAAATAATTTGCGAGGAGCCGTGGCCGGTGTCCCACCTACCACAGCGCAAGTATTCATAGGCACATTAATTTTTATATTTGATGAAATAACTGTTTTGAAAAAATTAATAATAATATTTTTTTTTATTTATCCTTTTGCAAAAGCAAATTGTCAGGATACATCAAATTATTTTCAGCAAAAAGTTGATTATACAATTGATGTTGCCCTTAATGATATTGATAATACTTTGGATGGTTTTGAAATAATAAATTATACCAATCATTCGCCTGACACGCTTCATTTCATTTGGTTTCATCTTTGGCCGAATGCATATAAAAATGATCGCACCGCTTTCAGCGAACAATTATTACAATTAGGAAGAACAGATTTTTATTTCAGCGAGGAAAGTAAACGCGGTTATATTAACCGGCTCAATTTTAAAGTGAATGGAATCACTGCGCAGCTTGAAGATCATCCTTTGTATATTGATGTTGCAAAACTTATTTTACCTGCTGCGCTTGCACCGGGACAAACTATAAAAATCACCACACCTTTTCATGAAAAAATTCCATATAATTTTTCAAGAGGCGGTTATGTAGATCACACTTATCAAATAACGCAATGGTATCCTAAGCCTGCAGTGTACGACAGCAAAGGCTGGCATCCGATGCCCTATCTCGATCAGGGAGAATTTTATAGCGAGTTTGGAAATTATAATGTGCAAATTACCGTTCCGAAAGATTATGTAGTAGCAGCTACCGGCGAAGAAGTTTCTGGTTACAGGTTGCAGGATTCAGGCAAAAAGCAATTGGCAATTAGCAATAAGCAATTAGCAAATAAAAAAAATGAATTAAAAAAAAGTAACCATAAGTCAACATCGAATATCAAACATCAAACATCAAACATTTTTCCCCCTTCGGGGGCCAGGGGGCTTACTTTTAATTACATTCAAAACAATGTTCATGATTTTGCATGGTTTGCCGATAAAAATTTTATTGTAAATTTTGATACATTAAAATTATCATCCGGAAAAATTATTGAGGTCTATTCTTTTTATACACCTGAACAAAAAAATATTTGGAAAAACAGTATTCAATTTATAAAAGATGCAGTGAAGACAAGAAGCGAATGGCTTGGCGAATATCCATACAATACAGTAACCGCCGTCGAAGCAAAAATGGGTTTTTATGGAGGCATGGAATATCCAACCATCACGAGCATTTCGCCGTTGCCTGATGAACAATCACTCGACTTAACGATCGAGCACGAAGTAGGCCACAACTGGCTTTACGGAATTATTGCAAGCAATGAACGCGAACATCCGTGGATGGATGAAGGCATGAACACTTATTTTGATAATCGTTATAAAAAAATAAAATATGATGATGTTACAAAAAAAAATAAAGAAGATTTTATAAATAAAAAATTGCCTGATGATGAAACCAATCTTGATTACAGAACGGAAATTGTAAATAAAAAAGATCAACCCATTGAAACAGCTTCTCAAAATTTTTCAGAATTAAATTATGGATTAACCCCATACTATAAAACGGGCAAATGGATGAAAGTTTTAGAAAATTATATCGGCGAGCCTTTATTTGATCGTTGCCTTCACGAATATTATAATCGTTGGAAATTTAAACATCCGTATCCTGAAGATTTTAAAAAAGTAGTTGAAGATGTCAGCAAAAAAAATGTTGATTCTATTTTTTTAATGCTTCATCAAAAAGGAAATATTGAACCGGAAAATAAAAAACAAATAAAACTTTCGGCGCTTTTTAATTTTAATACAACAGGTAAATACAATTATATTTTTATTGCTCCGGCAGTAGGTTTCAATTATTACGACAAAATAATGATTGGTGGCGTCGTGCACAATTATACTTTACCTGAACCAAAATTTCATTTTGTGGCAATACCTATGTATGCTGCATCCAGCAAGGCTTTCACTGGAATAGGAAAAATCGGTTATAATATTTTAAGTTATGGTACAATAAGAAAAACAGAGATGTCAATAAACGCTGAAAAATTTTCAATGGATGAATTTACCGATTCAACCGGAGCAAAAAATTATCTTGGTTTTTCAAAAATTGTTCCTTCTATAAAAATAATTTTTAAAAATAAAAATTCAACAAGCCGTATTACCAAAAGCCTTCAATGGAAAACTTATTTTATAAAGGAAACCGGATTATTATTTACAAGAGATACGGTTCATCAGTTGGATGTTATTTCTTATCCTTCGCTTCACCGTTATTTGAATCAACTGCAATTAAAAATTGAAAACAATCGCGTTTTATATCCGTACTTAGGATTGCTGCAAGCTGAGCAGGCAAAGGATTTTATTCGTTTTGCATTTGAAGGAAAATATTTTTTTAATTATCCAAAAGGTGGCGGATTAAATGTAAGATTGTTTGGCGGTAAATTTATTTATCTCGGCGAGAAAACAATTCTTAAAGAATTTGAAACGGACAGGTTTCATTTAAATATGAGCGGCGCCAACGGATATGAAGATTATACATACAGCAATTATTTTTTAGGACGTAATGAATTTACAGGTTCGCTTTCGCAACAAATTATGATACGCGATGGCGCTTTCAAAGTGAGATCAGACTTGCTTTCCAATAAAATCGGAAAAACAGATGACTGGCTTGCTGCAACAAATTTCGTAACTGATTTTCCCAAAAAATTAAATCCATTGCAGGCGCTTCCGGTAAAAATTCCATTGAAAATTTTTTTAGATGCAGGAACTTATGCCGAAGCATGGGAAAAAAATGCGCCGACCGGAAAATTTATTTATGATGCAGGATTGCAATTATCATTAATAAAAAATTTAATCAACATTTACGTTCCGATTTTTTATAGTAAAGTATATGCTGATTATTTCAAGTCAACAATAACAGGAAACAGATTTTGGAAAAATATTTCGTTTAGCATTGACATACAAAATTTCAGATTCTATAAATCTTTTAATGTACCGGAATTATAAAAATTTAGTTTAAAAAAATAAAATTGGAAATTTATTACCGCACGCACGCTCAAATTGATAAACAAAAATGGGATAGCTGCATTGACGATGCACACAATGGTTTGCTGTATTCGTATTCATTTTATCTTGATGCCATGAGCAAGAACTGGAGCGGATTAATAATGGATAATTATGACGCTGTGATGCCATTAACCTCAAATAAAAAATTCGGAATTTCTTATTTGCACCAGCCCTTTTTTACACAACAATTAGGAATATTTGGCAACCTTTCATTTACTGAAGATATAACCGATGCATTTGTAAAAAAAGCCGTGGAGTTGTTTCCATTTGCAGAAATAAATTTAAACTATGCCAATGAATGCAAAAAAACAATTGCAAAAAAAAGTAACTGCATTCTTTCGCTCAATAACTCTTTTGCAGAAATAGAAAAAAATTTTAAAAAAGATTTGATACAAAATATTAAGAAGGCAAATAAAAATAATTTAATTTATACAGCAACCCAAGATATTGAAACTGCTATAACATCTTACAAAAAAAATTATTTCAAAAAAATCCATATTCCCCAAAAAGCTTATTACAATTTTTCATTGTTATGCGGGTCATTATTAAAAAAAAAGCAATTGCTCGTTAGAAAAATAATTTCTCCAAACGGGCAACTGCTTGCAATTGCTATTTTTTTAAAAGATAAAAAAAGAATTTACAACATCATGTCAACTACTTTTAATGAAGGCCGAAAAGCAGAAGCGAATCATTTTTTATTATACAATCTGATAAAAGAATTTTGCGGGCAAAATTTAATTTTAGATTTTGAAGGATCAGAAATTCCATCCATTAATTTTTTTTATAAAAAATTCGGCGCCATTGAACAACCGTATCCTTTTGTAAAAATAAATCAGCTGCCTCTGTGGCAACGTTCATTTAAATATGCGTATGACTCGTTAAAAAAAATTATTTAATAAAATGAAAAACCTCCGTGTTCAATCTGGCGGGATGAAGGCTTACCTTGAATTTTTCTTTTTCTAATTTTTCAAAACAATTTTTTTTAATCTCTTTCGAATGAAATTCAATCAACAATTCTGAAACCTCGCGAAGCCAAAAAGTATCCGCTTTAAAAATATTTTCTTCTGCACCTTCAATATCCATTTTAAATAAATCTATTTTTTCAATATCAAATTTTTTTAAAAATGATGAAACATTATAGGCAACAACCTCGACAGTATCTTCATTGCCATTATTTGTAATACTCGAATTATATTTAAAATGTCCGCTTCTCAAGTATGCAAAACCATCTTTATCGGCAAGCGCCGATTGCAATGCAATAATTTTTTCTTTTTTAATTTCATTTCTTAAATTTTTTTTCAAAAAAATAAAGTTATCCGCATCGGGTTCAATGCAATATATAGTGGCATTGGGCATCTTATATAAAAAAAACAATGAAGCAAAACCCACGTTAGCGCCCGCATCTACAATAAGTTTATTATTTAAACTTGCCGGAAGATCATAAATTTTTTTGTAAAATATTTCGTAGAAAATATCAATATCTCCGGCATAAATTCTCAAAAAAATTTTTCTGTTAGGAAAGGCTATTAAAGAAATTGAAAAAAATTTGTTGTGATATTTTTCATACTTGATTTTCTTTTTTGTGAACCGGTACAATTTAGTAAACCAAACAAGCTTTATAAATGAAGAAAAGTTTTCAGTTTCCGAATAACAAAAAATTAATTTGTTCGTCGCTTCTTTCAACCGCTTCAATACACGCATTTTTTATAAAAATTTTTTTTGCAAAAAATACTCAGCGGATAATAAATCTTCGGGTGTAGTAATTTTTATATTATCTTTTTCACCTTCAATAAGATTTACTTTTATTCCAAAAGATTCTACAACAGAAGCTTCATCAGTAAAGGTTTCTTTATAATCAATTTTATAAGCGGGTAATAAAATTTTACTGTGAAAAGTTTGCGGCGTTTGCACCAATCTTACTTTATTTCTATCTAAAATTTTATTTCCATTGGCTGTTAATAGCCTAATGCTATCGCTGCATTCCACTACCGGAATAGCCGATCCCTGCTCAATTGCAGCTTCATAACATTTTTTAATAAGATGAGGAGTAACCAGGCAACGCACTCCGTCGTGTACAAAAATGATGCACTCTTCATTTATTAAAGAAAGCCCGTTTTGTACAGAGTGAAACCTTGTTCGTCCTCCTGCGTATATGCGTAACCGTGAGTTGTCAAAATATCCGTCAATAATTTCCTGGCCTTTGCCAATATGTTCTTCGGGCAATACCAAAATAATTTCAATATCCGGATACGCATCAATAAACGCTTTGATGGTATAATATAAAACCGGTTTATTTTTTAATAACAAAAACTGTTTCGGAATATCGTGATTCATCCGTACTCCTTTTCCTGCGGCAACTATTAAAGCAATTTTTTTCATTTTGTTTTTTCAAAAATCAATTTCCATAAATAGCAATTCCATTTTCTCCATCGCTGTTTTTAAAACCCCGATACATTCCGGCGCTGTTGAAAACCAAAGCTGTATTGCCTTTGGCGTCAACTCCTATTAAGCCGCCTTCGCCTTGCAGGTGAACTAATTTTTTTAAAACCACTTCTTCGCAGGCTTGTTGTAACGAAAAATTTTTATATTCCATCAGGCAACTTACATCGTATGCAGCAACTGCTTTTATAAATATTTCTCCATGCCCGGTACATGAAATGGCGCAGGTTTTATTATTGGCATACGTTCCCACTCCAATCATCGGACTGTCGCCAATTCTTCCATAACGCTTGTTGGTCATACCACCGGTAGATGTGGCTGCAGCAACGGTTCCATTGCCATCACAAGCCACTGCGCCAACGGTTCCAAATTTTTTATCTTTCATCAAACCTATGAGCTTATCACTTTTATGATCGAGTTTATACAAATCACTGTCTCTTATTTCGCGCCATTGATCGTAGCGATATTCTGAATAAAAATATTCATCAGGTTCCAATTTTATTCCTTGTTTTATGGCAAAATCATTGGCGCCTTTGCCGCTTAAAAAAACATGTCCGCTGTGCAGCATCACTTCTTCGGCAAGCTCCACGGGATTACGAATATTTCTTACTCCTGCAACAGCTCCGGCATTAAGCGTGCTGCCATCCATGATTGCGGCATCCATTTCATTCAATCCTTTTTTGGTAAAAACAGATCCTTTGCCGGCATTAAAAAGAACATTGTCTTCCATCATCACTACAGCAGCTTTTACTGCATTTAATGCAGCGCCTCCGTTTTCTAAAACGGCATAACCTGCATCCAGCGCCTGCTTCAAAGCATTTCTATATTCGGCTTCCAACTCTGGAGTCATATCTTTTTTTAAAATAGTGCCTGCGCCGCCATGTATGGCGATTGAAAATTTTGTCATGAAAAAAAATTATGGATAGTAAAATTAATTGGCTTTTGGCATTGATAAAAAAAGAAGTTTCACAAAATGAAGAAAAAATTTATTTGATAAATAAATGCATAAGGATTACATATTAATTTTTTCAAAACAATTTTTTTCAAAACAAAATGTGGATTTAAAAATAATTTCATTTTATATAATTAAATAAAGAAACAGAGAAGAATAACTATCCGATTTTATTTTTCAAATTGGTAGGAAATTTTGATAGACCTTTCCATGATATAGGCAATCCACAAAAGTAACAGGGGAACTATTACTGTAAACATGCGGGTTTCAGCGCTGCCAAAAATACTTCCGCCAAAGTATAATAATAGAATAAATAATACCAGGCGAATGGCAAAATTCAATCTTCGCCAGTTTATCAAAGTAGGAATTATACAAAATAAAATGAGCACTGCTATGATACCATTAAACGGCAGCCTGAGCAACGTACCGGGCTTTTGATAAGTGTAGGAATAAGGATAATTAAAAAACATTCGTCCGAGATTGCTAAAGCAATTTTCTATATATTTTATAGGATGCGATTTAATATTTGCAAAAACATATTTTTTGTAAGCATCATCTCTTTTAACGCCGGTATATTTATAAATTTCTTCAAAATCTTTTTCGTGGTGCGCTTTAATAGAATCCTGGCTTCCTGGTATAAAATTATTCCTACTTTCAATATTTATTGGGTTGTTCGTTTTATTTTCAATGCCAGCTTTTGTTTCAGATGAAGGGAATTGAGGAATATAAATCCAATCGCCATATTCTCCCTCATAGGGAGTGCTCATCCAGTATAAATTGGTTCCTCCTGATGTGCCCCAATACAATAACCTGTCCGTTAAATGATAAGTATATATTAAATAGGGAACGGCGGTAAAAAATGATATTAATAAAATGAAAAAACTTTTACGATAATTTATATTTTTCTTATTTAGTATCCACAATACTGCACTGCCGCCGAGCAGGCATAAGATCACATACCCAAATATAATTTTGGTAAGCGCTAAAATTCCCAGGAAAAAACCTGCGAAAAAAATATTTTTTTTTAATATAAAATTTTCTGTTATAAAATTTTTTGTTATCAAAAAAATAATCAGTGAAATTAAAAATAATGTCAATGATTCGGAATAAAGCAATGCCATATATTCGTAGGCATTATAGTAACACGCTAAGAATAAGCAGCAAATTAAAGCGCTCCGGAAAGAAACAAATTGTTCAAGTGTTTTAAATAGTAATACCACTGATAAATAAACGAACACTGCATTCATTAAAGTGGCAAATAGTAATGGAATGTGCAGCGCTAAGAAAAAGAAAATAAACAATGGATAACCGGGACCAACTTCTAAGCTTAAATCTACACCCGGCTTTGAATAATATCCATGCAGCAAATTTTTAGCATAGGTTACGTGCCTTATTTCATCGCCGCTTAAAACTTTATTGTATAAAACCAGGACAAGTACAATGTAGAATAACAAAAAAGGCAAAAATATAAGAAAAGGATTTTTTGTTATTCTATTTTTTTGTAAACTTTCTTGCGGGAACAATTTTATTTTTTTTAATTCTTTTGCTTTTAATTTTTAAACGCAATCTATTGGCAAAAGATACATTTATTTTTTACTGAAATTTCAGTTTTATTTTTATGGATTTGTTCAGCACATAGGCAATCCAAAATAATAACATTGGAACAATTGGCGTAAACATTCTCGTTTCTGCAGATCCTAAAACGGTTCCAAATAAATAAAGCAATACCATCAATAAAATTAACCTTGCGCCAAAAGCCAATCGCCGCCAATTGATAAGAGCCGGAATAAAAGAAAATAATAAAAGAACAATAATAATACCATTCATAGGCAGTCGCAATAGAGTTCCGGGTTTTTGAATGGTATAAGAATAAGGATAATTAAAAATAATTCTTCCTACATTGCTAAAACAATTTTCTATATATTTTATAGGATGCGATTTTATATTTTTCATCACAATTTTTTTATACGCATCATCTTCCTGAACGCCATAATAATTTTTTATTTTCTCAAAATCTTTTTGATGATGAATTATTAAAGAGTCTTCACCGCCGGGGATAAAATTATCTGTATGCCTTCTGTCCAATTGCTCTCCCTTTCCATGATAAGTATTTTCTGAGAGTATCGTTGAGTTATAGCGGGGGTTATATACCCAATTGCCATATTCGCCTTCAAATGGCGAGCTCATCCAATACATATTTATACCGCCTGATGTGCCCCAATAAAATAGCCTTCCGCTTAAATGATAGCTGTAAATTAAATAAGGGGAAGTGGTTGCCAGGGCTATTAAAAAAATTATGCTGCATCGTTTGTAATTAAAATATTTTTTTTGCGTAATCCAAAGTGCCAGCGAACCGATAAGAATTATCAACAATACATATCCAAAAATAATTTTAGTTAACGTCAGATATCCAATAAAAATTCCTGCGAGCAAGCCATACTTTTTAAATTCTTTTCTGCTGCGTGCCTTAAATGATTTTACCAAAAGAAAAACAATTAGCGAAATTAAAAACAGGGTTATGGATTCGGCATACATGATGGCTATAAATTCTAATGAATTGTAATAGCACCCCAGAAAAATGCAAAAGATTAAAGCAATTTTAAAAGAAACAATTTCGCGTAAAGCTTTAAATAAAAATACAATTGCCAGGTAATTAAAAACAGCGTTCATTAAGCATGCAAAAAAAAGCGGTATATGCAAGCCGATAAAAAACGCTAAGAATAATGGATAGCCAGGACCTACATCCAGCATTATTTTCGGAGGCGGCGGTGAAAAATATCCATGTAAAAGATTGGTAGCAAATTGTACATGCCTTACTTCATCTCCCCATAAAGTTTTATTGTAAAATACAATTACATATATGCAATAAAAAATCAGGAATGGTAAAAATATTACCCATGGATTTTTAAATACTGATTTATTTTTTATAACAGTTTTATTCATCCGTTTATCGGGTAGGTCTATCGTTTTATATTGTCCCATTTTTTTTCTTTAGTGAAATGCCCAGGTGAAATAATTCTTCAAAATAACGTTTGCTCTGGAGAGATAAAAATCCCGTGCTTAAAAATTGTATGGCGATTACAAAGGTAATTCCACCTACCAAAAATGATTGCGGATTTTTTCTGAACTGAAGCGCCAGGCTTTGTGAAAAAGTGCTCTGGGCTTGCGTTGCAGCTATATAAGATAAGGTATCGTATAAAAGCCACACTAATTCATACAATGAAAGCAGCATCAAAAAAATGCCAATGCCTAAAAAGAAAATGTATGGCCGAAAAATGAAACCCGACATTAACCCCGAAAAAAAACTCCGAAGCACTTTCAGGCTCGATTTTCTTTTACCTGCAAATTTATTTTGCTCTGTCCAGTCGAGGTGAGCAGGTATTTCTATAATTCGCGCCCGAAGTATCATGGCTTTATAAATAATTTCAGGACTTATTTCATAATCTTTTGTTTTAAGATTTAATGATTGAATAAAACTTCTTCGATAAGCCCTTACCATGCTGGTAAAAGTATAATACTTATCCTGCGCTGCTAATCGCATAAAACGATTTACCCACCGGCTCATGGTTCTTCTTGCAAATGGAACAGCCGTAACTTTTCCACCTTTCATATAAGGCGAAGCAATTACAATATCGGCCGAGCTTTCAACAAGCTTTTCTACCATTTGGCCAATGTACTCCACCGAATAACTAAGGTCAACATCCAGCACCACAATTATATCGCCTTTTGAATGTCGGAAACCGGTTTGCAAAGCATGACCGAGATTAAGATTTACCGGGTGATGAATAACCCTGATCTCGCTTCTTTCATTAGAAAAGCAATCTGCTATTTCGCCGGTTTTATCTTTACTTCCATCATTAATTATAATAATTTCCCAGCGATACCTGTCGCTTTTATTATCCATGTAATTCAGGATGGTATTTAAGTTGCCGGGGAGGATGGCTTCTTCATTATAACAGGGAAGCACAACGCTTATAAAATGATTTTGTATGGTATCCATAATACAGTTAGTTTTTAAGTATTATTGAACAAAGGAAAGCAAAGGAATTTATTTTTATAATTTTAATCTTTTAATGATGAACGATTAATTTCATTAATTATTTTTATCATCTTTCTGGTTACATTTTTTCCAAAAATATTATTTTGTTTTTTAGGCTTTTTAAAGGCTGCTATTTTCGATGCAATATTTTTAGCGGACGGGTTTACCAGTAAGTTCCATTTCTGCTCAACGGTTTCTACCCACTCCGTTTCAGTACGTAAGGTAACACAAGGCTTGCAAAGAATATATGCTTCTTTTTGAATACCTCCGGAATCTGTAATTATTCTTTTTGAAAAATTTTCGAGCGTTATAAAATCCAAATATCCCTGCGGCTCAATCATGCTAATGTTTTGCGGTACTTTATAAGTTGTTGTAATCATTTTACGCGTTCTGGGGTGAACAGGAAAAATGATTGATTCTTCTAATTTTCCTAATTGGTTTAAAATATGCTCCAGCAAAGTTGTATTATCTACATTATAATTCCGGTGAAGCGTTAGCAAATTATATTTTTTATTTTCAAGTTTCAATTCTGAAATTACGTTAGATTTTTTAAGCGCAATTTTTATATTATTTTTCATGGTATCTACCATAATATCGCCGGTAAAAAATGTATTTTTTTTCAACCCTTCTTTTTTTAAAATATTTACGGCTGTTTGTGTTGGAACAAATAAATATTTAGATAAATGATCTGCAGCAATTCTATTAATCTCTTCGGGCATGCTCCTGTTATAACTTCGCAAGCCTGCTTCAATATGTATTATCGGAATATTTAGTTTTGAAGCTGATAACACACCTGCTAAAGTTGAATTGGTATCGCCGAATACAATAACAATATCAGGTTTTTTTTCAATCATACATGCTTCAAGCTTCATCATCATTTCGCCAGTTTGCTCTGCTTGCGTACCAGGGCGGGCTTCAAGATGTATATCGGGTTTTCTTATTCCAAGATCATTAAAAATTTTTTCTGACATGGCATAATCGTAATGCTGCCCGGTATGTACAATAAATTCTTCATGAAAACCCTGAAGCGCTT
>JAICZH010000065.1 GCA_025933775.1 Chitinophagaceae bacterium | reverse complement strand
TTATTGATTGCATTATTAACAGTGAGCTTCCAGGCAATAAGAGCAGCGGTTGCAAATCCGGTGAAGAGTTTGAGAACAGAATAGGCAATGTGAAAATTTGAAAATGAATGGAAACTAACGGTGAGGGTTATACGAAAATAAAAATTTAGAACTCAAAAATTTAAATTAAAATAATTTCAATGCCTTTTATTTTTTTAAATCCTTTATCAGAAGTTACCAGCGGAAGCTGCAAAAAATGCGCTGTTGCTGCAATGATGGCATCGGGAGTTTTTACAATACTTTGTTGCCTCATTTGTATAGCAATATTTTTAATCTCAGTAAGTTCCATAATAATGCAATCCTGTAAAAGGGACGACATTTTTTTTATTTCTGGTAAAGAAAGTTTAGGCCATCCTAATAATTCAATTTCTGAAATAACAGAAACAATTGCAATACTATCTAAGAAAGGTTCCGTTTCGGTTTTTCCTTCATGTACATTGATGAGAAAATTAGTATCTGCAACGAAACTAAATCCACTCATTTCTTATTTTTTTTTGATAATCAACACCGTTCAATCCTCTTTTAAGATTTCCGAAATGTTTACGCAGAGATTTTTTCTTACCTTCTTTAGCAATATGAGTAAGCGCTTGCATTACCTTTTCCTTAGTAACGGGTTTTTTAATTTCTATAATCATATTACAAATATAAAACAATACTTTACAATTAATCGGGCTCAAAGCTCATAACTAAATGCAGAAAATTAAATTAAAAAAATAAACAACTCAACATTTTCAACAATTCAACAATTAAACACATGATTCAACTAAAGAAAATTTATAAATGGTTTAACACCGGAAGTAACCGGACTTTTATTTTAAAAGATATTAATCTTAATGTAAATCAGGGCGAATTTATTTCGATAATGGGCCCGTCTGGTTCAGGAAAATCTACGTTGCTCAATGTAATGGGAATGCTCGATGAAGCCAATGAAGGTGAATATATTTTTATGGATCAGGATGTATTAAAGCTTCGTGAAAAGCAACGATCGGAACTCTATAAAACCCACATTGGCTTTGTGTTTCAGGCATATCATTTAATTGATGAATTAACGGTGTATGAAAATATTGAAACGCCTTTGATCTATCAAAATATAAAAAGCAGCGAACGAAAAGCGATGGTTGCCGATATGCTCGATCGCTTTCAAATCGTGGGTAAAAAAGATTTGTTTCCCAACCAGCTTTCCGGCGGTCAGCAACAACTCGTGGGCATTGCACGTGCATTGATTGTAAAGCCCAAATTAATTTTAGCAGATGAACCAACGGGAAATTTAAATTCAAAACAAGGAGAAGAAATCATGAATATTTTTACCGAATTAAATAAAGAAGGAGTAACCATTGTGCAGGTAACTCATTCAGAAAAAAATGCAGCTTATGGCACACGTATTATTCATTTGCTTGATGGAAGAATTGAAAAAGAAAATAATAATTCCAATTTGATAACGAGCAATAAGCAATAAAACAATAGGCAATTGGCAATAAGCAAGAAATTAAAAATTAAAAATTAATGCGGAAAGTAATAATTTAATAATATAATAATTTAAAAATGAATAATAGAAAAATAAAACAAGCCATCTGTTCGATCACTGTATTCAAAACTCAAAATTTTAAAAACCTAATCAAATATTGTCCCCTTCTCCTTGAAAGAAGAGGGTTGGGGGTTGAGGCTAAAACAATTTTTTCAACAATTTTTTTTCTGCTGCTTATATTTTTTGCGCAGGCGCAAAAAAAATTAACCCTGCAGCAAGCCATTCAAATGGGTATTGCAAATAATATTGATGTAAATCAATCGGACCTGCAAATGCAAAAAGCAAATATTACTTTAAAACAATCGAGAGCACAGATGCTGCCCGATTTGAATGCAACTGCCGATCATGGTATCAACCAGGGAAGAAGCATTGATCCTTTCACCAATGGGTTTGTAAACCAAAAAGTAGATTACGCATCCTATGGCGCATCAAGCAGTATTTTATTGTTTAATGGTTTATCGCTTCATAATTTAATAAAAAGTAATTCGCTGGGATATGAAGCTTCCAAAATGGAATTGCAACAGGCAAAAGATAATCTTACTATAAGTATTATTCTCGCTTATTTAAATGTGCTAAGCGCTGAAGATGTTTTGGAAAATTCCAAAAGCCAGCAAGTAGTAACCGGCAAGCAGGTGGACAGGCTTAATATTTTAAATCAATCCGGCGCCATTGCTCCATCGCAATATTACGATTTAAAAGGACAGTTGGCAAATGACCAACTTGCGGTGGCCGACAATGAAGCCGCAGTGGAAACAGCAAAATTAAATCTTGCTCAATTGCTAAACATTGCTTACGATAAAAATATGGATGTGGAACGCTTGCCTGATGAGGCTTTTAATATTAATTATACGGCATCACCTGATGAAGTATATGCAACTGCATTGAAACAATTTGCACAAATTAAAGCAGTTCACTTTCGTACGCAAAGCGCCGAAAAAAATATTAATTATTATAAAGGGCAATTGTACCCTTCCCTTTCTTTCAGCGGAAACATCAATACCAATTATTCAAGCGCTGCAACGCAATCGTTTTTTTTAAACAGCACCGAAGTTCCTTCTTCTGATTATGTGGTAGTAAATGGAACACAGGTGCCCGTAATTACAAAACAAAATAATTATAACACGAAAAAAATAAATTACGGCAATCAGTTAAATAATAATTTATTTACTACGGTTAATCTTGGGTTGCGCATTCCTTTGTTCAATGCATGGCGGGTAAGAAGCAATGTAAAACTTGCAAAGATTGATTTAAAAAACAGCGAGCTGGTTGAGCAAAATACAAAAACAGTTTTGCAACAATCTATCGAAAGAGCTTATGTAAATCTTACCAACAGTTCTGATAAATATAAAATTTTATTGGAT
This sequence comes from Chitinophagaceae bacterium, assembly GCA_025933775.1. Taxonomy (GTDB): domain Bacteria; phylum Bacteroidota; class Bacteroidia; order Chitinophagales; family Chitinophagaceae; genus Ginsengibacter. Next base: position 16,476 of record JAICZH010000065.1, on the reverse strand, counting down.
CAAAAAAATTCATTTGAAGAATCATTCCAGTCTGCTGAAATACGCTTCAATGCGGGCGCCATCACATCCGTAGATTATTTGATTGCAAAAAATAATCTCGATAAAACCAATACCAATTTAATTATTTCAAAATATGATTTTGTATTGCGGTCAAAAATTTTAGATTATTACCAGGGGAAAGCGTTGTGGTAATTGAGAAGGTTACAGGTTTCAGAATATAAATTATTTTATTTTTTGAGCGTCAACATTTTCTATTGATCAATTTTCACATTTTCAAATTTTCACATTAAATTTCAACTCATCCAATTCACACCTGCTTCAGGGTTCCATTTAATGGTTGACTTTTTTAATTTAGTCCAAAATTCTATGGAACTTTTTCCGGTGATATCTCCTGTTCCAAATTTACTTTCATTCCATCCGCCAAATGAAAAAGGTTCGCGGGGAACCGGCACACCTACATTTACGCCAATCATTCCGGCGCTGGCTTTGTCAATAATATATCTTGCCATTCCTCCGTTTTGCGTAAACACGCTTGCTGCATTTCCATAAGGATTTGCATTTTCAATTTCCAATGCTTCATCTACAGTTTTTACACGCATGATACTTATCACCGGGCCAAAAATTTCTTCTTTGGCAACAGCCATTTCAGGCTTTACATAATCAATAACTGTCGGACCCACATAAGTTCCATTTTCTTTACCTTCTACTTTTGTATTTCTTCCATCCACTAAAATTTTTGCTCCCTGTTCTTCTGCTTCTGTTATATATTTTTCTATTCTTTCTTTTGATTGTTGATTAATAACAGCTCCCAGATTTTTCCCCGGAATAATTTTTTTTGCTTCATCACAAATTTTATTAATGATAGCATCAACATTACCTACCCCAACCATTGCGCTTGCAGCCATGCAACGCTGGCCTGCACAGCCACTCATGCTTGCGGCAATATTTTGTGCAGTCATATCAGGCATCGCATCCGGCAATACCATTAAATGATTTTTTGCGCCGCCCAATGCCAAACATCTTTTATAATTATGCGTGGCTTTTTGATAAACCATCTTTGCAATTTTTGTAGAACCCACAAATGATATTGCTTCAATTTCGGGATGATCGCAGATTGCTTCCACAATTTCTGCATCGCCATTTATAATATTAAAAACGCCATCGGGCAAACCGGAATCTTTTAATAGCTCCGCAATTTTTTGAGAACTTAAAGGAACTTTTTCTGATGGTTTTAATATCATACAATTGCCCAATACAATTGCATTGGGTATCGTCCAGTTAGGAACCATGTTGGGAAAATTAAACGGCACAATAGAAGCCACCACGCCAAGAGGAGCGTGCTCTGTACGGCATTCCACACCGCGGCTTACTTCCAATACTTCGCCGGCAATTAATTGCGGCATAGAACAGGCAAACTCAGTAAGCTCAATACTTTTTTCTACTTCGGCAATGGATTCATTAATCGTTTTTCCATTTTCTTCAGAACATAATTGAGCAAGGGGTTGTAAATTTTTTTCCAGTAAATTTCTGTATCGAAAAAAAACCTGTACTCTTTCTTTCACCGGCATTTTACTCCAATGAATGAAAGCATTTTTTGCGGCTCGGACTGCATTATCAAGTTCAATGTGCAAAGACATCGGAACTTCTGAAAGCAGTACTCCGTCTATCGGAGAGACGATATCGAGTTTTCGTTTTGAAGTTGAAGAAATAAACTTTCCATTAATAAAATTTTGAACAGGTGCGTACTTCATATTATTTCAATATTGGTCAAGAAATCAGATTTAAAATACTAAAAGTACCAAATAAGTTTTTTTAATTTAAAGACTATAAAAAAGCGAAGAATCTTTTTCAAAAAAACAAGAAATTAATTTGATTCAATTTTAAGGCATTCAATTTGTATGGAATGAATTCATAAAAACAAATAAATTTTCTACATTCATATATGCTTACACGAAATGCATTGTTGTTTTTATTTTTCTTTGCAAAAATTCATTCGTATGAAGGATGCAGCGCTACTAAAAATAAAGTGATTTTGCCCTGCAAAGAATATGATCTTAATAAGCCGTATAAATTATGGCTGGGAGATGCGCTTACAGAAATTTCGGGCATTCATTTTTATTCAAAAGACACCACCGTATTTGCCATATCCGATGAGCAGGGATGTTTGTACAAAATTTATCTCAACAAAAATTTTGTAACCGAAGAATGGAGATTTGACAAAGTGCATGATTTTGAAGAAATCACTTTGCACGACAGTACATTTTATATTTTGGAAAGCAATGGAAATATTGAAACATTAAATTTTTCTGCTGCAGGAGATACTATCTTCAACAGGAAAAGTAATTTTCCAGCAGAAGATAAAAAGAAGAATGAATTTGAATCGTTATATTACGATAATGAAAATAATAAGCTGTGCTTGATTTGTAAAGATTGCGAAGATGATACAAAAAATAAAGTTTCGTCATGGGCATTCGATCCTTCAAATGATTCGTACCATCCTTCTCCATTTTCAATTGATGCAAAATTTGTAGCAAAAAAATTAGGCGTTGAAAAAATAAAATTAAAACCATCTGCTGCCGCTGTTAATCCGGTTACAAAAGATATATGGATACTCGCTTCGGACAATCAATTATTGATAGTTACCGACAGGAATGGAAATACACGCGAAGTATATACTTTGAATCCGGTAATTTTCAACCAGCCCGAAGGAATTACATTTACTCCATGGGGCGATTTACTTATCTCCAACGAAGCCGGCGATAAATACGATGCCGCTTCATTACTGATTTTTAAGCCGAGAAAAAAAATGGGATGAAAACAAAAATATTTTTATTACTATTTATTTTAAACAGAAGCATTTGTTTTTCGCAAAAAGATTCTATACAAGCCCGGATTGTATTAATTGGAGATGCAGGGCAATTGAATTATGGAAGAGAACCCGTGATAGATGCGGCACGAGACCTCATCCCGATGAATAATAAAACAACAGTGATTTATTTAGGCGATAATATTTATGAAGTAGGATTGCCCGATAATAATATGCCGGGTTACGATTCTGCAAAAGCGGTGCTCGATTCTCAAATAAACATTGCAAAAGGCACGGATGCAAAAGTGGTCTTTATTCCCGGTAATCATGATTGGGACAATCAAATGCCGGATGGGCTTGACAAAGTAGTGAGACAAGGAAATTATATTAATGGATTAAACAATAAAAATATACAATTCATTCCCACCGATGGATGTCCCGGGCCGGTTGAATATGCAATCAATGATAATATTGAATTGATTGCATTCGACAGTCAATGGTTCATACGCCCGGCAAGCGAAAGGCCGGGTATCGAATCGGATTGCGAGTATAAAACGGAAGATCAGTTTTATACAGAATTAGAAGATATGCTGAGCAGAAATTCAAAAAAACTTATTATTCTTGCCTGTCATCATACATTAAAAAGTTATGGAATTCACGGCGGTTTTTTTACATTAAAACAATATTTTTTTCCCTTCACCGATTTAAGTCCTAAGTTATATATTCCGGTTCCCGTAGGATTTATTTATGTAATTGCACGGAAAGTTTTTGGCGTGCCCGAAGACTTGCATTACCCTGCTTATGCCGATATGATAAGCAATGTAGAAAGAATTGCCAAACAACATTCAAACATCATTTTTGTTGCCGGCCATGAGCATACACTTCAGTTGATAAAAGACAGCAGCTATTATGTAGTAAGCGGCGCCGGCTCCAAACATACACGCGTTTCAAAAAGTAAGAAAACCGATTATGTGCAATCGGCGCTTGGTTTTGCTGCGCTTGATATTTCTAAAAATAAAAATGTGCATATCAATTTTTATACAGTGAATGCCGATTCAGCACATCTCGATCATTCACAAAATCTTTTTAATTTTTCTTCTTTAAATAATGAAAAAGCTGATACTTCAAAAGTTCCTAAAACACAGCCCATCGTTGCTTTTAAAGATAGTGTAACCGTTCCCGTTAATGCTAATTATCAAAATATTTCTTCCATTCATAAATTAATCGCAGGAAAAAATTATCGCAAAGAATGGGGAGCACCGGTGCATTTAAAAGTTTTCAATCTTAATAAAGAAAAAGGCGGTTTTAAAATTGTAAGCCTGGGTGGCGGAAGAGAAACCGAATCTTTACGGCTTACAGATAAAAACGATTATGAATGGGTATTGCGTACTGTTGATAAAAAACCTACCGGTTCAGTTCCGGAAATTTTGAAACCCTATCTTCCTGCCAAAATAATGAAAGACCTTGTTTCTGCCGAGCATCCTTATGGAGCGCTGATGGTTCCGTTGCTTGCGGACGCAGCTAAGGTAATTCATGCAGAGCCTCAATATTATTTTGTTCCTGATGATCCTGCGTTCGGATTGTACCGCGATCAATTTGCAAAGAAAGTATGCTTGCTTGAATTGCGCGATCCCATACCTGATATTACCAATTCTAAAAGCACTGCAAAAGTTATTGATGAAATAATTGGCGATAGTAAAAATCATATTGCTCAGGAAGATGTATTAAGAGCACGCCTGGTTGATATGATGATTGGAGACTGGGACAGGCATTTTGATCAGTGGCGTTTTGCAACCACCGATACCGGCGTTGGAAAATTATACATTCCCATTCCCCGCGATCGCGACCAGGCATTTTTTTATTCGGATGGATTATTGGTAAAAGGCCTCAGCATTGCTACATTGCCCTACCTGCATGGCTTTACAAAACATTTTAAAAACATTAAATGGTTTAACTGGGAAGAAAGAAATTTTGACCGGCTGTTTATGAACAACCTCGATGAAAATAAATGGAAAAATATAATTAAAGAATTTCAAACAAACGAAACAGATACCGTTATTCAGAATGCAGTAAAATCGTTGCCGCCTGAAATTTATCAGATAGATGCAAAAAAAATCAGTGCAAAATTAAAAGAGCGCAGAAATGAACTCTTAACAAAAGGTTTAAAATATTATCGCTTTCTTTCAAGAGAAGTGAATGTAGTAGGCAGCAACAAAGACGAATATTTTAAAGTGTACAATAATGGTGATAGCCTCGAAGTAAAAGTGTATAAACGCAAAAAGAACACCGATTCATCCAGCGTTATGTTCGACAGGATTTTTAATTTTCCTTCTACAAAATTTATAAATCTTTACGGGCTTAATGGCGATGATATTTTTGAAATTGATTCCACTGCACGTTCAAAAATAAAATTAAGAATCATAGGCGGAAAAGGAAAAGATACTTTCAATATTAATGGAAATGTAAAAAATACGGTGTACGATTATGCGCCCGATAGTAATTTTATAATGCATCAAAGCAAAACCAATAATAAAATTTCTACTGATCCTAATGTAAATTTTTATGATATCAATGGTTTCAATTACAATTCGTATCGTCTGCCTTTATTGAGTTTCGGATACAATGAAGACGATAAATTTATAGCAGGCATCGGGTATTCTTTAAAAACGTATGGTTTTAGAAAAGACCCTTACGCCACTTACCAATCCATTACATCCATGTATAGTTTTAAATATGGTAAATATCAAATAAACTACAATGGCGAGTTTAATAATGTATTTAATAAATATGATATTGTAGCAAAAGGATCTTTGTTCAATTCGGTATTAAATAATTTTTTTGGATTAGGAAATGAAACCAAAATTGATAAAACCAAAAACATCAATTTTTATAAAGTACATTATAATTATTTATCGGGCGATTTGTTATTCAGAAAACGTTTTCATAGCCTGGCAGAATTAAATATCGGTGCATCTTATTATCATTATTGGAATCATTATTTTGATAATCGCGGAAAAATTTTATCGCAGCCATCGCTTGTTAATTTAGATTCATCCGATGTATATTCCAGCAAAACTTATGTAGGTCCAAAAATTTCCATCATCATTCACACCACTCATTCAGATTTTTTACCAACGCGTGGTATCAATTGGACAACTGAATTAACTTCGTTATTCGGAACCAGCGACCATACCGGCCAGCTTACCAAGTTAACAACCGATATGACGGTGTATTCAAGCTTTAATGATCCGCCGAGATTTATAAATATTTTGCGATTGGGATACGGACATATTTTCAGCGAAAATTATGAATACTTTCAGGCGCTCGATTTGGGTGAAAATAATTTTTTAAGAGGGTTTAGAAAAAACAGGTTTGCAGGTAAATCGGCCATTTATTTTTCGGAAGAAGGAAGGTTTAAACTTTTTGATTCGCAATCCTATCTTTTCCCTGGTACGTTTGGCCTTATTGCTTTCAACGATATTGGAAGAGTATGGATTCCTTCAGAAAAATCGCACAAATGGCATGATGCATTTGGAGGAGGTATCTATTATTTACCTTACAATTTTTTTATAATTTCAGGTACCATTGCTTTTTCAAATGAAAGCAGGCTTTTTAATGTTTCCATTGGAACAAAATTTAATATAACATTTTAAATTATGGATAATAAATTGTATAAAAAAATTGAAGCGTATGTAACCGATCTTTTTGAGCAAAAACAAACGCCGTCTTTAGCATTTCATAATCTCGATCATACACAAACTGTGGTAAAGCGTGCACAGGAAATTGCAGGCCATTATAAAATTTCAGAAAATGAAATGCTGATTCTTTTTGTAGCAGCCTGGTTTCATGACACTGGCCATCTTTTTACAGAGCCCGCAAAGCATGAAGAAAAGAGTGTGGAAATTATGAAGAAATTTATGCAAGACCACATTGAAGATGAAGAAACGATAAAAAAAATAGAAGAGTGCATATTGGCTACCAAACCTCCAAGGAATCCTAAAAGTTTATTGGCGGAAATAATTTGTGATGCGGATACATATCATTTAGGAACCAAAGATTTTAAAAAAACCAATAAATTGGTTTTTGAAGAATTGAAACACAGGCTGGGTGAAGATGATCGGATTAAATTTAATGAAGGCACAATAAAAATGCTGGAAGATCATCATTTTTATACCTCTTATTGTAAAGAATTACTCAATGAAAGAAAAAATAAAAATTTGAAAAAAATAAAAAACAAAACCCACGAGCTGGAAGAAACCAATCAACAACCATCCACCACATTGTCGGGACTGGAGAAAGACAAGAGTGGCCTGATGAGCAAAGGAATTCAAACCATGCTGCGCCTCACTTCGGAGAATCATTTAAAGCTGAGTGATATGGCTGATCATAAAGCCAATATTTTAATTTCTGTGAATTCAATTATTATTTCTGTTATACTAAGTGTGTTACTCCGAAAGCTTCAGGAAGAAACTTACCTCGTAATACCAACTATTATTTTTTTGGTGGTGGCAGTGGCTACTATTGTTATATCCATTTTAGCAACAAGGCCCAAAATAAGTGGCGGAGAATTTACCCCTGAAGATATAAAACAAAAAAAAACCAATCTGCTGTTTTTTGGAAATTTTTATAAAGCCACTTATGAACAATATAATGTTGCTATGCGTGAAATGATGCTTGATACTGATTATTTGTATGGCTCGCTCATTAAAGATATTTATTATCTGGGCGTAGTACTCGGCAGAAAATATAAATTGATAAGGCTCGCTTATAATATTTTTATGATTGGCATCATTGTATCGGTGCTGGCATTTGCAATCGCTGCATTTTTTAATAACGGCAGTTCAGGAACGCTTATCAACGGAAAAGGTTCGCCTTTTTAAACCCGCACAATTATGATGTATAACAGAGATCTTAGCTGGCTTGGTTTTAATTTAAGAGTGTTGCAGGAAGCTGCAGATGCGGATATTCCTTTGTATGAGCGACTAAAATTTCTTTCTATTTTTTCTTCCAATCTTGATGAATTTTTCAGAGTAAGATACCCGGAGGTAATTGCCCTTTCTTCTCTCGGAAAAAAAACCAGAAAAGAAATTCTGGAAACTGATAAAAATATTACAGAAAAAATACAGGATGAAATTAACAGCCAGCTCAATTTTTTTGGCTCCGTTTTACACCAACAGATATTACCTTCTTTAAAAGAAAATGGAATTATTTTTTATTACGATCAACCTATTTGCAAAGAACATCTTTCGGAAATAAGAGAAATTTTTCTTTCCAATATTCTTTCATTTATTCAGCCAATTTATCTGGATGGAAAATCTGGTAAAGGTTTTATGCCCGAAAACAATAAACTTTATTTTGTAATTACTTTAGAAGAAAAAAACGGGACTTTACAACAAGCCATTGTAAATATTCCTTCCGAAAAAACAAAAAGATTTTTTTCGCTTACTCCTTTAAACGAAAATAATTATGTAATTTTTTTAGATGATATTGTACGCGAAAATCTGGTGTATCTTTTTCCCGGGTTAAAAATTATTGGAGTATATAGTATAAAATTAAACCGCGATGCTGAATTACACTTGGAAGATGATTACGGCGGAAATCTTTTAAAAAGAATTGAAAGACGGCTTAAAAAAAGAGCCTTCGGATTGCCCTCGCGGTTTCTTTTCCAGCAAGGAATGCCACGCAATTTGCAAATGTTTTTAAGCGCCGCTTTTAATATCGCCAGCGACGATATGTTTGCCGGCGGAAGGTATCACAACCTGAAAGACCTCGCCCATTTTCCCGATTTCAATAAACCGTTGCATTATCCAATAAGAAAACCACTTGCATCGGCTCATGTGATGAACAGCGGCGATATTTTTAATATTCTGCTGCTTGATGATATATTGCTTCATCTTCCTTACCAGTCTTATAATCCCGTGCTTTCATTTTTTAACCAGGCTGCTATTGATATAAATGTAACCGATATTTATATAACGTTGTATCGCGTTGCCGAAGAATCGCACATTATTAATGCACTGATCAGCGCAGCCAAAAACGGAAAAAATGTAGTAGCGTTTATTGAACTGAAAGCCAGATTTGATGAAGCCAACAACATACGCTGGAGCCGCACTATGAAAGAAGCTGGCGTAAAATTAATTTATAGCCCGGCGATGATAAAAGTGCATTCGAAAATTGCTTTAGTAAGAAAAAAGAAAGGGGGAGCTAAACAATCCTTTGCCGTTATAAGCACCGGAAATTTTAATGAAACTACTGCACAATTTTATACCGATCATGTGTTGATGACAACTGATAAACCAATTATAAAAGAACTCCGTGTTTTATTTAAATATTTACAACATGGGCATCATTTAAAAAAAGATAATGACATTCAGTTTCATTCATTATTGGTTTCGCGGTTTAATATGAATGAAGCATTAAAAAAATTAATTGATAAAGAAATTGCAAAAGCCAAATGCGGCGAGGAAGCTTTAATAAGAATAAAAGTAAATAACCTTGAGGAGCCTGGTTTGATTAATCATTTATACGAAGCCAGCAACGCCGGAGTAACCATTAATTTAATTGTGCGAAGTATTTGCTGCCTTGTGCCCGGAGTGGAAGGACAAAGCGCAAACATAGTGGTGAAACGCATTGTAGATCGCTATCTCGAGCATTCGCGAATTTTAATTTTTGGCACAAAAGAAAATGCAGAAGTAATGATTGGCTCTGCTGATCTTATGACCAGAAATTTATATTACCGCATTGAAGCCGATGTAAAAATTAAAAATGAAAACTGTAAAAAAGAATTAATAAAATATTTTACCAAGCAATGGGATGATAATGATAAAGCGGTGGTATTGCTCCAAGGAATGGAACAAGAAAAAATAAACAACAACCCGGAGAAAATAAATGCACAACAATCTATTTACAATTTTTTAGAAACACGGCAATGATTCCGATCAAAAAAATTTTTTACCTCTCCAACCTGAACAAGATTCGCTTGCGAACCGTTATTTATATCGCTTTGTTCTGGACGATCATTGATTTTGTAATTGTTCTTTTACGACAAAATGAGCAAATACACGCCAACAGCCTTTGGCTCAGGGAAAGCATTATGTTTATCGTGAGCCTTATTATGGGATACATTTTTGTTTACAGGCTTAGCAAAATGCTAAGGCATCTTCCATTGTGGATTAATTTTTTGGCAAAAAGTTTTATCTTATTGGGTTCTGCATTTGTGTTAACTTTTATCATTCAATTTACCAATACTTATTTTTTTCATAACGTTAGCGCAGTCCAAACGCTGCGTAACATTGAATCTTACGCATTATATAAAAACTGGTTGTTGCAAAAAATAATTTATTGGATGGTTATTTTTTTTATAACTCAGTTGGTGCTTATGATTAATGAAAAATATTCGCCGGGCGTTTTTCTTGATATTCTTTCAGGACGCTACATTACTCCAAAAGTGGAAAAGCGTATTGTAATGTTTATGGACCTGAAAGACTCCACTCCTATTGCTGAAAAACTCGGGCACTCACTTTATTTTGAATTTATAAGAGATTTTATTTATGCACTTTCGCAGGCCATCATAGAATTTGATGGAACCATTTATCAATATGTAGGCGATGAAATTGTATGCTCCTGGATGTTTGCTCCGCGTAATACGCGAAAATGCCTCGACACAGTATTATGGGCGCGAAGAAATATTCAAAGAAAAAGTAATTACTTCAAAAATAAATATCATATCGTTCCCGATTTCAGAGTTGGCATTCATTTGGGTGAAGTAACTGTTGGCGAAATCGGCGTAATTAAAAAGGACCTCGCCATGAGTGGCGATACTATGAATACAACAGCACGCATCAGAAGCGCATGCACCGAACTGAATCATCATTCTATAGTTTCCAAAACATTTGTGGAAAATATTGACCTAAAAAAATGGCAAATCGAAAGCCTCGGCATGGTGGAGTTAAAAGGTAAAGAAAACAGCCTTGAATTATTTTCACTTAAAATATAAGTTTTTTTTGGCAGGAATGTTGGTATTCCATTATAAATTATTATTCAGGTTTGTCATATTTCATCCTGTTGGTATTGGTGTAAATTTTGATAGTTTAATTATTTCCCGGCAAAATTATGTATGGAACCAGATGAAATTAAAAAAAAAGGCATCGTAAAAAAAAGATCATTTATAGCTAAAGCCGGGCGTGTGCTGGCGTGGATAATTGCATGTTTGATTTTTTTAATAATAATCATTTTTTTACTTCTTCAAACGGCGCCTGTTCAAAATTTTGCCCGAAAAAAAATTGTAACCTATCTCGAAAATAAATTACACACCAAAGTTGCTATTGGCAAACTTGATATAAAATTCCCAACTTCTGTTTCTTTGCAAAATATTTTTGTGGAAGATCAATCGAGAGATACTTTATTGTATGGAGGCGCGCTGGTAGTAGATTTGAGCATGTTTAAATTATTAAAAAGTGAAATTAATATCCAGGAAATTTCTTTTAATAATGTGGTGGCAAAAATAAAAAGGCTGCCACCTGATTCCACATTCAACTTTCAATTTATTATTAATGCTTTTTCAAGTTCTTCATCACCTTCAACAAACAATCAGGATACTTCTTCATTGAAGATAAATATTGACAGGATATTGGTAAATAATTCGCACATCATTTATAAAGATGCATTTACCGGAGATGACATGGATGTAGCCATTGCGCATTTCGATACAAAAATTTCCGTCTTCGATCCATCGCATTTATATTTCAATATTCCTTCTATAACATTAAGTGGATTGAAAGGGCATTATTATCAATTGCAGCCGCTTCAGCGATCTATTGCAAAAACTGTTGCTGTGGCATCGGCGCAGCCGCAAAATTATTTGCAATTGCAAAATAAGGAAATGAATTTTTCTGATATTGATTTTGTGTATAAAAGCGAGCCTCAAAATATCAATTCATCTTTTATTATTGGCAAAGCAATACTTCATTCAAAAGAATTTGATCTTAAAAATGGAATTTATTCGCTTAATAATTTTGTGGTGAAAGATGCTGCTGTTGGTATTGAAATTAATTCTGCAAAAAAAACGCAACCTGCAAAAGACACGCTGGCAGCGAGCCAGGCCCTTCCTTTTAAAGTAATTGCAGCAAAAGCAGTAATTGAAAACAGCAGTTTAAAATATGATGATGACGCAGCAATTCCTATTACTAACGGGATGGACTATTCGCATTTAAATATAACTGCCTTTAATCTCGATGCGAATAATATTCTTTACAACATTGATACTACGATAGCTACAATCAACGCAGGAAGCTTCAAAGAAAAAAGTGGTTTTGTGCTAAACAATATTACTACTGCTTTTACAATGACGCCGCAAAAAATTTCATTACAAAATTTTCACATCGTAACTCCACGATCAGAAATACAAAAAAATATAACGGTTACTTTTCCGTCAATTACAGCTATTCAAAAAAATCCTTCTTTGCTTGGCCTTAATGTGGATATAGAACAAAGTAAAATTTCCATCGCTGATATGCTTATGGCAGTTCCTCAATTAAAATTGCAATTTGCTTCTTTACCCATATCAGGTTATTTATATGGCGATGCAATTATAAAAGGAAAAATAAATGATCTTACTTTTCAAAAGTTGAATTTGAAAGGACTTACTGCTACCGAAGTTAATGCATCCGGCACAATAAAAGGTTTGCCCGATCCCAATAAAATGAACGCAGATATTACCATTGCTAAATTCAAAACATCAAGAAGAGATCTTCTTTCTTTATTGCCCAAAAATGCTTTACCTGAAAAGGTTACTTTACCTGAAAACCTTACTGCATCAGGTTTTATAAAGGGCGCAATGAATAATGTAACCACCAGCGTTTCCATAAACAGCAGCCTTGGCAATGCATCTATAAAAGGAACATTGGCAAATGTTACTGACAAAAAAAATGCCCGATACAATCTTTCAATGCAGACAAAAAATTTGCAATTGGGAACATTGATGCAAAATAAAAAACTGGGTTTGCTTACTGGAAATTTTCTGGTTGAAGGAAATGGATTTGATCCTTCCGTTGCCAATGCAAAATTTAGCAGTGATATCTCATTGATTGAAGCTAACGGTTACGCATACACGAAAATTAAAGCAACTGGTTCTATTGCAAATAAAATTTATAAAGTAAACGCAACCGTTGGCGATCCCAATCTTACTGCAACGATAGCAGCAAGCGGAAAATATTCCGGCAAGTTTCCCCAAGTGCAGTTGCATGCAACGATAGACAGCATTAAAACTTTGGCTTTGCATTTTTCCACCAATTCTATAATTTATCATGGCGATGTTGATGGAAATTTTACAAATACCGATCCCGATAATCTTGCAGGAAATTTATTAATCACTCATTCCATTCTGGTAAGCGATGGAAAAAGATTTACAATGGATTCATTGCAATTGATTGCAATTGATTCCAACAACAATCACAGCCTTCAATTACAATCTGATTTTATTTCTGCAGTTCTCCAAGGAAAATATAAATTAACTCAATTGGCTGATGTATTTCAACAATCTATTGATCCTTATTTTTCATTAAGCCCAAAGAAAAATATCCTGAAAGTAGATCCCTATAATTTTACGATAACCGCCGGAGTTATTGATAATCCTGCATTACACGCCTTTTTACCTGCTCTTACAGCATTAAAACCACTAACATTGAAAGGCGCTTTTGCGAGTGATACCGGATGGAATGTTTACATACAATCTCCCTATCTTGTATATGCAGGAACTACAATTAATGATGCTCATCTAAATGCTGAAACAAAAAATGGGGCACTTGCTTTTAATTTTTCTGCAAAGCAAATAAAAAATGGAAACACCATCAGCGTGTATGCGTCAACGTTAGTTGGAACCATACAAAATAACCGCATCAATTTTGCACTTAATATAAAAGATAAAAAATCAATTAATAAGTATTCGCTTGCCGGAATATTTTCTGTTCCTTCTGCGGGCAATTATATTTTTAGTTTAAACCCGGCAAACATTTTATTGAATTATAATAAGTGGAATGTAAATGCAAACAATTCTATTGAATATGGCGCCAAAGGCGTACTTGCGCATAATTTTATTTTGAGTCAGGGTGCTCAGCAAATGAGCGCTAATAGTTTGCAACAAAGTAATAATAGTCCTTTGCAAATTGATTTTACAAATTTTAAAATAGCCACGCTCACTGGTTTTATCCAGAACGATTCTTTGTTGATAAATGGATTATTAAACGGAACCATTTTAATAAAGAACTTACAGGTGCAACCCACATTTACAACCAACCTTACGGTTGAAAATCTAAGCGTTTACCAGGATACAATTGGAAACTTAACCGCCAAAGTAAATAACAAGGTTGCCAATACTTATCATGCAGATGTAACACTTAAAGATCGTGGAAATGATATAAGCATTAATGGCGATTACATAGTGAAACCTGTTAACAGCAATTATAATTTTATGGTGAACATTGCATCGCTGCAAATAAGCGCCATTGAAGGATTTACAAAGGGAAGTCTTAAAAACGGCAGAGGTTTTTTATATGGTAAAATTGCATTGAACGGAAGTTTAAAGAATCCTAACATTGATGGAAAAATTTATTTTAATAATACCGCTTTCAATGTAAGCGCCTTTAATAATGTTTTTAAAATTGATAAAGCTTCCATTGCAATTATCAATAATAAAGGAATTCAGTTCAATAATTTTATTATACGCGATACGGCCAATAATTCGCTTGCAATGGAAGGCGCTATAAATACAACCGATTTTTTAAATTATAATTTTAAACTCAGCATAAAAGCAAAAAATTTCCAGGCAATTAATTCTACCAATAAAAACAATAAATTATTTTATGGCAAAATGGTTTTCTCTACTAACCTTACTATAAAAGGAACGCCTACGCATCCTGTTATTGACGGCGATTTAACGATAAATAATCCAACAGATTTTACCATAGTGCTTCCGCAACAAGAGCCGGCGGTAGAAAAAAGAGAAGGCATTGTGCGCTTTGTTGATTATAGCGCTACCACCGAAGATTCATTATTAATGGTTCCATACGATTCAATGAATGTAGCGCCATTAGTGGGTTACGACGTTTCAGTAAACATTACTGTATCCAGAGATGCTACTTTTAATATGATAGTTGACCAGGCCAACGGAGATTTTTTAAAACTAAAAGGAACTGCTCAATTAACGGCAGGTGTGGATGCAAGCGGCAAAATTACTTTGGTAGGTTCTTATGAAATTGATGAAGGCGTTTATAATTTTTCATTTAATTTTTTAAAACGAAATTTTATAATTCAAAAAGGAAGCAGGATTGTATGGACGGGCGAACCTACCACGGCTCAAATAAATGTTACTGCTATTTATATTGCCAATACCGACCCATTGGATTTGGTACAAGGCCAGGTGGCAGGAGATGCAACCATTTACAAACAAAAATTACCTTTTGAAGTTCATTTAAATCTCTTAGGAGAATTATTAAAACCTCAAATAAGTTTTGATATTGTTTTACCATCCGATAAAAATTATAATGTAGATAATTCAATTGTTTCCACTGTACAAAACAGGCTGCAACAATTAAGGCAAGAGCCTGGCGAAATGAATAAACAGGTATTGGCGCTTTTATTATTAAATCGTTTCATCGGCGAAGATCCTTTCAGCAGCAGCGGCGGAGCGCTTAATGCAGGAACTTTTGCCATGCAAAGTGTAAGCAGGTTATTAAGCGAGCAACTAAATGCACTTACGCAAAATTTAATTGCAGGAGTGGATATTAATTTTGATGTAGCTACAACGCAGGATTATACGGCTGGTTACGAGCAAAACAGAACTGACCTGAATGTAGGAATTTCAAAGCGTTTGTTAAGTGATCGTTTAACGGTTACCGTTGGAAGTAATTTTGAATTGCAAGGCCCACAGCCGGTAAATAATCCGCAACAAAATTTTGCAGAAAATATTTCCATAAATTATAAACTGAGCAAAGATGGCAAGTACATGCTGCGTGCTTATCGCAAAAATGATTATACGGATATAGTGGAAGGTTATGTAATTGAAACAGGAATAGGTTTTATTATTTCTGTTGATTTCAACAAGTTTAATGAACTATTTACAACAAAAGCCCAGCGCAGAAAAAAAAGAGAAATAAGAAAAAGAAATAAACAGGAATCAAATACCGCAAATGGGCAACTTATTTCTCAGTCTTCAAAAGCAAGTGTAAATGATTAAAAAAAAATATCTGAAAATTTTAATGGTTGGCGTAATATTTTTAAACGCATGTTCCACAAAGCTTGTGCCCAAAGGAGATGCATTATACACCGGCGCAACGGTAAAAGTTTCGGATAGAACGCTTTCTCACAAACAAAAAAATAAAATTGTTGATCTTACAGAACATCTTCCACGCCCGGTTCCCAATAGTAAATTTTTGGGCATTCCTTTTAAATTGTGGCTGTACAACCTGGCGGGCAATCCTAAAAAAACAAAAGGATTTCTTAGAAAATTTCTCAGAAAAATAGGCCAGCCGCCGGTTTTACTAAGCAGTGTAAATGTTGATTACAATGCTAAAGTGCTGCAAAATTATTTGGAAAATATCGGATACTTTCATGCAGCCGCCACTGGTGATACTGTTGTAAAAAGAAAAAAAGCACATGCAACTTATACACTTATT
>JAICZH010000023.1 GCA_025933775.1 Chitinophagaceae bacterium | reverse complement strand
TGCCCGCTTTGTCGGGTTCATAATCACTCATTCTTTTTTTAAGATAGGCATCCGCTACTAAAGTTTTTACCGGAACATTTACAAAATCAGGATCGCCTAAAAATTTTGCCCGGTCTGCAAAAGCACGCCGTTCCACTTCCGCCATCAGTTGTACGGATTGTGGAGTTCCGTAATGCATTGTATCAATATGTTCCATGGCGCTCATCTTCATCATTTGTTCCAGAATTATTCCGCCGCTGCTCGACAGAGGCATTGTCAATACTGTATTTCCTTCATAATTAAAAGTGAGTGGTTCCTTTATTTTTGCCTGATAATTTTTTAAATCTTCTTCGCTGATAATTCCGTTTCCTTTTTTCATTTCATTTACAATAAGCTTTGCCGTTTCGCCTTCATAAAATCCTTTTGCGCCGTTATCTCTTATTCTTTTTAAAGTATTGGCAAGATCTTTCTGAACTAATGTATCGCCTTCTTTCCATCCATTTTCTTTTACAAAAACAGGAACAGTAGTATTTAATTTTAAAAAAAGATGCTTTGATGAATTAAAACTTTTTGCTTCGTCATCAGTTATCACGAATCCATTTTCAGCTAAATCAATGGCAGGTTGAATTAATTTTTTAAATGGAAGTTTTGCATATTTCATAGCTGCAAATATACCGGCAACAGAACCCGGAACTCCTGTGGATAAATAACCTTCCTGCGATAAATGCATTTGTGCATTACCGTTGCTATCGAGATACATATCACGCGAAGCTTTGCCGGGCGCCACTTCCCGAAAATCAATCGCAATATTTTTTCCGTCTTTTAAATGAATGATCATAAATCCGCCGCCGCCAATATTGCCTGCGCCCGGGAAAACCACAGCCAGAGCGAGTTGTGTGGCAATCGCAGCATCCACTGCATTGCCGCCTTGTTTTAAGATGTTTACGCCTACTTCACTTGCTAATGCATGTGCCGAAACCACTGCGCCGTTTTTACAAACTATTTTTTTTGCCGATTCATATTTATATGGATTGATTTTTAATTGAGCAGTTGCATGATATGCCAAACAAAAAATAAAAACTACCGATAATAAAAATTGCGTTTTTTTCATTAATAAATTTTTATCGAAATTAAGTTATTGGGATAAATACTTAGTGGAGGAATTGTACCAGTGGTTTCATTGAAAGTTATTTTTAGGCTTCCTCCCAATTTGACGCAGGATCAATTGGGAAAATTATTTTGCATTCAAAAGCACAAATCTCAAAGCTTGAAGACAATTTTACGAATGTAAGGTTTGGTACTGTGAAGTTTTCAATGTTTTACATTCTAAAGTTAACTTCAAGATTGAACTTTCTAAAAAAATTTGAGAGTTGTTTAATTATGTGCAATTGCTGCTTAATGAGCAAACGAATATTATTGGTTTTTTTACAATAATGTTCGATGTAATTATTAATTGAATATATAAAAATGTATGCTTATGAGCAATTTGTTGTGCAATTTTCATGTGATAACCGTAGCAATGGATAATGCTTTTTGCTTTGCCATAGTGGCAATCTTGCATTCATATAACTCTCAACCGTAGCACTAAAAAACTGAGCCACACATCGAAGTGATGTTTTAATAAAGGTGTTTTATTTGTAGGTCAAGATGAATTTTCATTGGGTTATTTTGGTAAACATTTCTGTAGAATAAAATGATTTCCCAAACATCAACAATTACCGGTATATGCGTTTCTATATCGATCTTTACTACATCAGTGAAAATGTAATTGATAGTGCTATCATCTAAAAGTTTTGTATAAAAAACTATGCATTAGCAAATTAATATCTTGTCTGGTAGCAATATCTTTTTTCATAAATTAGAACAAATTAAAAAGGCTTTTTATTTAGGCATTAAATACAAATAGTTAAGTAAGAAAAATTTTTTTTCTTAATCCTGAAATCAACATCACTAATCCCAAAAAAAGGCATATAGCTGCTGCCAGCAATAATTGATTAATATATGGAACCGGAATAAAAATCATATAAGAAGAACCTTGAATTAATAAAAAAAGTTCATTTAAAATAATACCCACAATAAAAATTATAATACCTGCATTTCCTGTGCGGTTTGTATAAATTAAATTTTTCATTTTTGAATATGCAATAATAAATAACGTAATTACTCCCAATAAAACTAAGTGTAAATAACCAATAACCACCGGCCTGAAACCGAATGCATACTTGCTTAAAGAAGGAATAGTTGAGGCAGCCTGTAATAATAATTTTATTGATAATGCAATACCTGATAAAATTAATATCCATCGGGTTTGAACATTAATGTCTTTAAAGAGAATTGATTTTTCAGTAATCATTTGTTTTAGTAAAATTAACCAACCCAATAATTGTGCAAGCGCAGCAATCACTACAATTATATAAATCCATAAAGGAATGGGAAGCCATAATGCTGATAAAAAATAGGCAGGAATACAAGCGGCTGCAAAAAGCCAGAAAACTTTTCTTTGGATCAGAAAAGAAATCCCCGAATTATAAAGATGCTCACTTAGTAAACCCATGCAGCCAAAGAAAAACCAACCGTTATATTGAAAGTGTAAAAAATAATACGTTGAGGCAAGATACCGGTTAGGATGAGAGATATTATTAGCGATCATGTAAGAAAGAAAAAATGCGCCGAAGGAGGAAAGAATATTAAAAACTAACGCTGCTTTAAACCAATAATGGCTTACTCTTTTTAATTGCAGTTTATTTAAATCCTTCCAAAAAATAAAAGCGAATACATAAGAAATAAAAATTGACACGGTTGAAAAAATAATGGAAATAATACCATACCCTTCCCAGGGAAATGACAGCAACATACCATAAGCTGAAATTAAATTTGCCAGCAACAGCCACTTATATTTTTTAAAAATATTTTCTTTTGAATGCCTTCCCAGATAAGCAATCATTAGCGTCATCAATGCTTGTGCTATCCAGCCTGAAAAAGCAAAATGAGAGTGAGCATGCAGAAAATTTTCCTGCTCAATAAAAGGAAGCGAGTAAGCAATTTTATAGCGCATTATAACACCAAGCAATGCTACAATTAATAAATTAATTACTGCAATGCGCATCCATTTTTGCGCAGTAATATTATTTTCAGGTGAAGGCATTTGCAAATCCTTTTATCCTTGAGTAAGTAAACATAAGCTGTCTTCTTTTGCATCAACAGTATGAATGATGTTTACAGGTATTTCAATTTCATCGTACTGTTGCAATTCTGTTGCTATTCCCTGCTGATTGTAAATTACTTTGCCTGATATAACGGTAAGTTTGGATGGCATAGACGCAGTATGTTCTTTTAATTTCATCCCGCTTTTGAAACCCATAATTATCACTTTAAAATTATTTCCTTTATGAAGTGGCTTAGCTACAGGATGGTTTGCTGTTTCAAGCTGATCAAGAACATCTTTTATAATCATTAATTTTAATTTTTGGAAAGTAAAACAAAAATCAGCACGGCTAACATGATTTCAATCATAAAGAATATGGCTACATATATATTTTACCCTTTTGTATGTTAATCAATTTTTTTTGCTGCAATTTTTTAATATTCCTGATAACTGTTTCTACACGAAGCCCTGTCATATCTGCAATTTGCTGGCGCGACAATTCAACTTTATAAGCTTCGCCGTTTAAATTATAATTCTTTTTAAAAATTTTTAAAACAGAAAATATCCTATGCTCAGGTCCATAAGTTGATATTTCTTTTGCGATTAGTGATTTGTGATAAATTCTTTTTGCAAGCACCTTCGAGAATTGAAAATGAATGACTGGATTTTCTTTAAGAATATTTAAAAACACAATTTTATCTAATTTTATAATCAATGAATCTTCATTAGCAACAGCAGTAGCAGGGTAAGGTTCATCAATTAACAAAACCGGTTCTCCGAACGAATCTCCGGCTTTGAATATGCCTTGTATAAATTCTTTACCAGTGTCGTTTACACTTACCATTTTTATGCTGCCTTCCACAATTTGAAAATAATACATGGACTTATCACCTTCGTAAAAAATACTTTGATCTTTTTTATACTTTCTTAAGGTGGCTCCTTTTTCTAACAAGAATTTTTCTTCTATCATATTTTATCTCCAAAAAATCAATTATGATTT
The DNA here is from genome assembly GCA_025933775.1 of Chitinophagaceae bacterium. Taxonomy (GTDB): domain Bacteria; phylum Bacteroidota; class Bacteroidia; order Chitinophagales; family Chitinophagaceae; genus Ginsengibacter. The sequence goes on along the minus strand of JAICZH010000023.1, from coordinate 31,967 downwards.
TAAAAAGTAAGTTACAAAAACTACAATTATGATTTCAATCATAATTATTCTGCACGCATACCTGTATTCTTGTACATAAATATTAATTTTGTTTTATGAAAAAATTTATGATGATAGGACTGTTATCGGTAATGATGTATGCTTGTAACAATGGCAATCAAAATAAATCTGCTACTTCAGGCTCAGTGGTTCAGGACCCTGACGAAGGCGATGAAAAATTACCAAACCCCGGCGGTAATGATGCAGCAAAGTATGATCCTAACCGGGGAGCCGGCAAGTTTACTCATGTAGATATTGCGAAAAAACTGGATGAAAATCTTGCAAATGGCGGTGAAAAAATATACAATGTAAAATGCTCCGGATGTCATAAACTAACAGATGAAAAATTAGTTGGCCCCGGATGGCTGGGAGTTACAAAAAGATATAAGCCAGAATGGATAATGAACTTTATTACCAATACAGATGAGATGCTGGAAAAAGATCCCAGGGCACAAGCCAATCTTCAAATTTGTTTGGTGCGCATGCCCAATCAAAATCTTTCAGATAAAAACGCCCGCGATTTGCTGGAATTTATGAGAAAAAATGATGGAGTAAAATAATAACTTCATCCAATCCTTCCAAAGGAGAAGGACAAAATTTAAGAAGCTCTCTTTTATTTTATTAGTTCTTCAATTTTATCAACGGTTTCTTTTTGATCAGCATCCAATCCTTCTTTTTGAAATGCAAGCACGCCGTTTTTATCGAGTACAGAAATAATATTACTGTGCGAAAAATTACCTTCTGCATCTTTTTCAAATTGTACATTCAGCAATACTGACAACGTTCTTACAGCTTGCTCGCTGCCATGCAAAAGTATCCAGCTATCATCAATGTTCATCATACCCGCAAACATTTTAAGTTGAGCGGCATTATCTCTTTTTGTATCAAAACTCACCAGCACAAAATTAGCATCCTTGCCATCAGCTTTTAATTTACCGGCAATGTTTTTCATTTGCGCCGTTATCTTCGGGCACGCATAGCTGCAGTTAGTAAAAATCATTCCAACAACGCTTGGCTTGCCGGCAAGAGAAGATAAAATCATCTCTTTTTTATTTTGCGTTTGAAACGTATCGGTTACTATAAAAATACTTTCTGCAGCAGCAGCAGTATTATTATTTTTTGTGACAGATTTTTTTGCAGCGTTATCTGTGCCTGCATTATTATTTACAACAGCAACATTTCCATTGCAGCTAAATAAAAGGGCTGTAATTAAAGAAAGAGAGATGTATTTTTTCATGTTAATTATTTTAAAATTTGTTTGATGATAAATCCTTAACGCAACGAAATCCAAGACTTGAAATGCAATAACTTCCTCTCAGGCTTCCACGAAAACCATAGCGTAAAAAAGCTGCATAATCATCGCGGTTGGTTACATTAATGGATGCTCCTGCGCAAAATAAATTATTGTTATCGTTAGTTGTATTCCTGGAATCACCGGTACTTATAAAACTATTAAAGTCAAATGTCCATTCCCATATCAATCCATGCATATCGTATAATCCATAAGTGTTGCAATAAGTACTCTTTACATTGGGCAATACAGGCAAAGATGGCTTCTCATACCATTTCATTATGTAATCTGTTACGGAAGTGTAAGGTATATTTTCAGGAGGTGCATTGCCCGCAATCTCCCACTCAGCAAGGGTTGGAAGCCGTTTATTTTTCCAGTTGCAATAAGCATTTGCAGCAAACCATGATACATTTACAACCGGCGAATTGTAAATATTTTTATTTGATTCTCCAATTTCAAAATCACTTTTCCATTGTTTTAAATAATTAGAATCTGCAAAAATCCTTTTTACTTTTGATCTGCTCCATGCAGGATTTGCTTTTACAAATTCAAGAAATTCTGCATTGGTTACCGCACATTCATCCATTAAAAATGGCGCTACAATTAATGGCTTATCAGTTTTTGAAACATAAAAAGTTTTAAACTTACCGCCGTTTACCTTTACCATTTTCTTTTCTGCAGTAATATTTATTTTAGGCTGGCTTTCACATGAAAGGCAACTAATAAAAAATAATATTACAAAAATTGATTTCATTCTTCTTATAAAAAGAAATGCTTTATTAAGTTAATTTTTTCTAAAGATTAAAGTATCTCTTCCGCCTGTTGCTTTTATTTGCGCAAGGCATCCTTTGTTAAATGTGCGGAAGATAGAATGGTCAACAATATTGTAAATGCCGGGAATATCTATTTTCATTTCTACGATTGCTGCACCACCCGATGGGATAAGGGTTGTACCGAAATTGCGGTTTACCATTTCGCCTCCTTCTACATAAACTTTGTCGAATATTTCACCAATAACATGAAAAGAAGAAACAAGATTTGGGCCTCCATTCCCAACATATAATCTTACTGTTTCACCAACTTTTGCGGGTAATGCATTTTTGCCCGTATTGGCATTTACACTACCATTAAATACCACATAAGTTGGCTGTTCATTAATTCCTTTTTGCTCATCAAATTCCTGCAGGCCTTTAGCTCCGAAATTTTGTTTAGTATAAAATTCACCCTGCATTAAATAGTATTCTCTATCTACTTCGGGCAGCTCTTCTTTAGGCTGAACATAAATTAAGCCGTACATGCCATTGGCAATATGCATGGGCACAGGAGCAGTTGCACAATGATAAACGTATAGGCCGGGGTTTAATGCTTTAAAGTGAAAAGTAGAAGTGTGGCCAGGCGCAACGTTAGAAGCCTCTGCGCCGCCACCCGGGCCGCTTACAGCATGCAGGTCAATACTATGCGACAATTTATTCTGAGGTAAATTATACAAGTTTATTTCCACTTCATCACCTTCTCTTACTCGAATGAACTGGCCTGGAACATCCCCCCCAAAAGTCCAGAACATATAGTCAGTGCTGTCTGCAAGCTTCATCACGCGTTCAACAATATTTAAATTCACGATCACATGTGTAGGATAATTTCTGGTGATGGGTTTTGGTACCATAGGTGCATAGGATAGTTCTGCTATTTCTTCGCCTGTAACTTTTTCATCTGCAGCAGAAGCACTGTTGTTATTGCTGCAACTTGTGCCAAATGCCCCAAAAGCTAATACTAATAATATAAAAATGTTTCTTTTTGTTTTCATGTTTATTTATTTATTATTTAAATTCATAGTTAAAAAAAGTTGGCGATACCTTAAACATTATAAAAGCCCATCCGTTGTAATTGTTACTGCCTCCGCCTTTTATCAATTTCATATTTTTTGTTGCAAACATCAGGGAATAGCCTGCCTGTAAGTTTATTAAGGAAGAAGGCTGGTATTCTGTGAGTAAATCAAATTCGGTTCCCAAACTTTTCTGTATTTTATTAACTACAATATTATTTTTATTGGCCAAATAGAAATGATGCACATCAAGCGTGGCCTTAAAATTTTTGACTGCAGTAACACCAATACGAAGATAAGCATCAATTAAACCGCGTTGTTTTGTATCGTCTGGAAAATTTACAAAGTAATCCATGTATCCGTAGAACTTGTGATTGGTAGCATATAAGGTAGAAAAATTTTGGCTATACCCCGCCGGAGTTTTATCAGAATTGCCGGATAAATAATCTAAACCTGCTCCGCCAAATAAATTTTTATTATACAGTTCAATATAACTATTAAGCATATACGCCGAGAGCTGTAAATTATTTTCTGTTTTGTCTGTTTGATAATAAGTGCCCAATGTTGCTTTAAAATTTTTATCCTGATAATTATATAACGGCCCAAAAGTAAAGCTGGCTTTAACTTTTTTAGAAACAGGTACCACAGAATTTAACCCGTTTGCAATTGCTGTTGCAGAAACTGAGCTTTTTGCGAACTCTTTTTTCAGCCAGGTGAATGCCAAAAATTTATAGTTATTTAAGGTATAGTTAGTTTCAAAAAGTGGTTCACCATTTTGATTGAATGCGCCTCCAATATGCCAGTTGATTTTTTTTTCTTTATTTGCATACTTCAAAAGCAACGCATCGTGAGAGCGTGTGGCATTGTTCCAGTCTGCATTTCCAAGCAACCGTTGGTCGTCATATACCAATTCCTGCCTCCCCATTTTCAGAGAGAAATTATTTTTGAAAAGAAGTTCAATCCATAATTCATTTATTGATAAGCCAGGAATATCTTTCAATTGTTCTTCATCGCCCCATGTTCTTACATCCTGTATAGAAATATATGCTTTTAGATTTTCTTTTTTATAATCAAATGCTATCCTTGCCCTTTGAGCTATAAAAAAAGCTGCGCCGGAAGTATCTGGGTAAAGTGTTTTATATCCATGCCTGAATTCGGGGCGAAGCCTGTATTGCGCTGTTATTTTAAAAGCATCCTGGGCGCTTGCATTCATTCCAAAAATGCTTGCAATAAATCCCGCAAAACTGGATATGAAGACTTTTATGAAATATTTTATAATAATATTATGCACAGGGGCCCGATTGAAAATCAGATGCAAATTTCAAAAGAATACGAATGATAAAAGATGATTGAAATCATATTGGTATTTCTGTTTATTAAATTTTTGAATAATTTTTACGATTTCATAAAAATTGCTGGCAATCATTTATTCTTTAAAAACAGTCAACCAATTTTTATTTAAGCGGAAACCCCTTCAAATTTACATTCCCGTATTTTCGCAGAATAATTTTTTATTATGCGCAAATTGTTTTTATTATTTTTCACTATTCTCTTATCACTTTTCACCTTCTCCCAATCTCCTGAAACATTTACTTCTTCTGAAATTTTTCAACAAATAAAAAAATTAAATGTGCTGGCTTCGGTATTATATATTGCCGCACATCCTGATGATGAAAACAATTCTTTACTTCCTTATTTTGCCAAAGATAAATTATACCGCACGGCTTATTTAAGCTTAACACGCGGTGATGGCGGACAAAATTTAATCGGCGATGAACAAGGCATTGAATTAGGCATGATACGCACAGAAGAATTATTAGCAGCAAGAAAAATTGATGGCGCTGAACAATATTTTACGAGAGCTTATGAATTTGGATTTAGCAAAAACGCACAGGAAGCATTGCAAATATGGGGCAGAGAAAAAATATTAAGCGATGTAGTTTGGGTGATCAGAAAATATCAACCTGATGTAATTATAAAACGTTTTCCGCCTGATAAACGTGCAGGACATGGGCATCATGCGGCTTCTGCAATCCTTGCTGATGAAGCGTTTGAGGCTGCTGCAGATCCGAATAAATTTCCTGAACAATTTCAATACGGCGTAAAACCCTGGCAGGCGAAAAGAATTTTATGGAACACGTATAACTTCGGCGGCAACAATACAACGAGTGAAGATCAATTAAAAATTGATATTGGCGGGTACAATGCTTTAATTGGAAAAAGCTACGGCGAGCTGGGCGGCGAAGCACGTACAATGCATAAAAGCCAGGGTGAAGGAAGGCCGCAGCGCAGAGGCGAATCGTATGAATATTTTGTAACAACCGGCGGAAGCGTTGCAAAAAATTCTTTAATGGATGGAATAGTTACTGACTGGAAAAGAATAACCGGTGGTGAAAAAATTGAAACAATGATTGACGACATCATCAGCAATTATAACCTTGCGCAGCCCGATTTATCTATTCCAGCTTTGGTAAAATTATATCAATCTATTAAAGGATTGCCCGAAAGTAATTGGAGAAATAAAAAATTGGATGAAGTACAAAAAATAATTATTGAATGCAGCGGATTGTTTGTTACAGCAACCTCATCGCAATCGCAGGTGGTGCAGGGTGGTGAATTAAAAATAAATTTTGTTTTAAATAAAAGAGAAAATGTAAATGCTTCTTTAAAAAATATTCGGGTTGAAAATTTTGATTCATCAATTGCGCTTTCATTACCAACCAATCAAAATATAAATATTGATAAAACAATTCCTGTTGCTGATGATAAAAAAATTTCGCAACCTTACTGGCTTGTATATCCGATGCAAGGCGGCACTTTTGATGTAAGAGATCAAACGTTGATTGGCAAAGCATGGAACGATCCGCCGTTTGAAGCATCGTTTGTTATAAATATTGATGGCGAAGATTTTATTATTAATCGTGCGGTTCAATATCGTTACATTGATCCGGTGCGTGGAGATACGTATGAACCAATACCAGTGCTGCCAAAGGTTGAATTGAAATACATAAAGGATAATTTTATTTCATTAAACAAAAAGCCAGTAAAAGTTGAAGAAAGTGTAAAAATCAATTCTGAAAAAAAAGAGGAATTAAAAATAAAACAGAATGTTTCTAAAAATTATAATTGGAAAATAACAAGTCCTGATGCAGCAAATGTTGGCAGAGGAGATAAGATAGCAGAAATTTTTACTCCTGTATCAAAGGAAATAAATACAACAGAAGAAATTTCTGCAACTGCAAAAATGGGAGATGCAGTTTATGATAGTTATACAAAAGTAATTGCATACAATCATATTCCAACGATAACATATTTTCCTAAAGCGACAGCCAACCTTATTGATCTTGATATAAAAATTATTGGTAAAAAAATTGGTTACATCATCGGCGCCGGCGATAAAGTTCCTGAAGCGCTTGAAGCAATGGGCTATGAGGTTACTTATTTAAATGAAGCAGATATTACTGATGATAATTTAAAACAATACGATGCCATCATTACCGGCATAAGGGCTTATAATTTATACGAATATTTAAGCGATAAAAATGATGTGCTGATGCGTTATGTAAAAAATGGCGGCAATATGATTGTTCAATACATGAAAAGCAACCAGGTTGGGAATAAAAATATAACGGTCGGCCCTTATCCATTTAAAATTAGTTCCGGCTCACGCATTACTGAAGAAGATGCCAAAGTAAATTTTTTATTGCCCGATAATCCTGCATTAAATTATCCCAATAAAATAACCGAAAAAGATTTTGATGGATGGGTACAGGAACGCAGCACTTACCAGGCAACCACATTAGATTCACATTACGAAACTCCAATAGGCATGCATGATACAGGCGAAGAACAAAGCAACGGAAGTCTTGCCATTGCAAAATATGGCAAAGGAAATTTTGTGTATGCAAGTCTTGTTTTCTTTCGTGAATTGCCGGCAGGAGTTCCCGGCGCTTACCGCCTGATGGCTAATTTAATTGGATTGCCAAAAAATGAATAATTATTGTACGAATGAATCGAATTTACACGAAATGAAATACACATTGAAAATTTATAAAAAAGAAATTTGTGTAATTCGTGTAATTCGATTTTAATTAGTGTAACAAAAAACAATAATGCAAAGCGAAAAAAAATATTGGAATACTTGGTATATCATTGTGCTTGCATTTTTATTATTACAAATAATATTCTATTATTTTATTACACAGTATTTCCGATAATTGTTTGAATCTTATTTTTAAAATTTTTAATCACCCCTCACTGCCAAGGCTTTTATGAGTAATATTGATTGGATAGTTTTAATTACTACACTTTCTGCCATTATTATTTATGGGGTTTATAAAAGCCGCACTACAAAAAACCTTGATGGATATTTTTTAAGCAACCGCGATATGCCATGGTACCTAGTTCTATTAAGTATTATGGGAACCCAAGCGAGTGCAATTACTTTTTTAAGCGCACCGGGTCAAGCTTATACCGATGGAATGCGTTTCGTTCAATATTATTTTGGCTTGCCCATCGCGATGGTTGTTATATGCATTGTGTTTGTTCCGGTTTTTAATAAACTGAAAGTATATACCGCGTATGAATTTTTACAAAATCGTTTTGATTTAAAAACAAGAACACTTACTTCTTTCCTTTTCCAAGTATCACGCGGTTTATCAACAGGCATCAGCATTTATGCGCCGTCATTAATATTAAGTTCATTACTTGGATGGAATATTTATACAACTAATATTATTATGGGCGGCATGTTGATTATTTATACTGTAAGCGGGGGCGCAAAAGCCGTAGCACATACTCAAAAATTGCAATTGATAATTGTTTTTGCAGGAATGTTTTTAGCCGGTTACATTGTTGTTCATCTAATGCCTTCAAACGTTAGTTTTACTAATGCGCTGCACATTGGCGGCAAAAGCGGAAAAATGAATATCATTACTTCCGGAAGAACGGCTAATGGTTTTGACTGGAAAGATAAATACAATATTTGGAGCGGAGTTATCGGCGGTTTTTTTTTAGCGCTTTCTTATTTTGGAACCGATCAAAGCCAGGTGGGACGCTATCTAACGGCGATGGATACACGACAAGGTAAAAAAGGGTTATTAATGAATGGAATTGTAAAAGTGCCTATGCAATTTTTAATTCTATTGTTGGGTGTTTTAATATTTTCATTTTATCAATTTCATAAAGCGCCAATTTATTTTAATGAAACACAAATTGAAAGAGCCAAAGAAACTATTTATAAAGATTCACTCACAACGCTTGAATTAAATTATAATAAAGTTTTGGCAAATGACGTGGTTGCAAAAAATAAAATTAAAACTCAGTATAAAAATATTTTAACGAAAGCGTTGCCTGGAGAAGATGTCAACGATACCAATTATATCTTTTTAAAATTTGTACTGGATTATTTGCCCAAAGGACTAATCGGGTTATTGATTGCAGTAATTTTTTTATCAGCATGGGGAAGTATTGCCGCAGCATTGAATTCACTGGCTTCATGCACCGTTGTTGATATTCATAAACAATTTTTTAATAAGGAACTTACGCCCAAAATGGATTACCACATTTCAAAATTATACACATTAGGCTGGGGCATTTTTTGTATAGCAGTCGCAGAGTTTGCCAGTAATCTCGGCAACAGTCTTATTGAAACGGTAAATATTCTCGGGTCGTTATTTTATGGAGTTATATTAGGTATTTTCCTTGTGGCATTTTGGTTTAAAAAAATAAAAGCCAATGCCACATTTTATGCATCCATTATTGCCGAGATATGCATTATCATTATTTATAAAGCGGATATAATTTCTTTTTTATGGCTAAATGTTATCGGCGCTTTTTTGGTAATTATTTTCGGGTATGCATTACAATTAGTTCTTGAAAAAAAGGAAACAGTTTAATTCTTAATTTTTAACCTGCATCTTATAAATTCATAATTTTTGGAAAGTTCAAAAACTTTCCAAGCGTTTATTTATTTTTTAATATAAATATCTCCGCCTGAAATAATTTGCCCATTCAAAGTAAAAGAAGTAATAGGATTATAGCAAGGGCCTTGAACGCAATCACATACAGTACAAACCTGATGTTTTTTTTGTTGATCAATCATTTTACTGATCCTTGCGACAGTATTTGTTGCAGGAATATATATTTCATAATCATAAGTGGTTCGGATTGTAAATGAAGTATCTGAAATATATACCGCTGTTGTATCACCGTTTGGATAGAAGTTTGAATTTGAATTATTCAAAATTGTTGAATCAATAAGGATGCTGAAATTGGAAGTTTTTGAAAAACGCTTAAGAACAATTGTATCAATATCTGATGTCCTATAAAAAGCCAAACTTATTTTTCTTATTTGTCCGGGAAGACAATCTTTTTCTTTACAGCAAGAAGTAAAAAAAATTGTAATACTTAAACAAAATAAATATTTCACTATGTACGAGAAATTATTTATCATGAATGTACATGAATTTATTTGAAGTTTGACAAAGCAAATTCGCAACCTTTAGAAAGTTCAAAAAAAACTTTCCAAAAAGTTTAAATTATTTCTAACTAAAATTTAAAGTTTTAGTTTTGGTTTATCTTATTAAATTATTATGAATATAGATTTTAATCGTAATGAAGATGTAATGAAACTTGCATTGAATAATGTAAAAAAAATAATTATAAAAATTGAAGAAGGCGGCGGTAAAAAAGCTATTGCAAAACAAAAAGAAAGAAACAAATTAACTGCAAGAGAAAGGATTCATTACCTTCTTGATAAAGAAAAACCTTTTATTGAAATAGGCATATTTGCCGGTTACGGCATGTATGAAGAATACGGCGGATGCCCCGCCGGGGGTGCTGTTGCGGGCATTGGTTATGTAAGCGGAAAACAATGTGTTGTTATTGCCAACGACCAAACCGTGAAGGCCGGGGCATGGTTTCCTATCACCGGGAAAAAAAATTTACGCATGCAGGAAATTGCAATGGAAAATAATTTGCCGGTAATTTATTTGGTTGACAGTGCCGGAGTTTTTCTTCCCATGCAAGACGAAATTTTTCCTGATAAAGAACATTTCGGTCGGATATTTCGCAACAATGCAAAGATGAGCGCGATGGGTATTACGCAAATTGCTGCTGTAATGGGACCGTGTGTTGCAGGCGGCGCCTATCTTCCCATCATGAGCGATGAAACTTTAATGGTAGAAGGCAATGGTTCTATTTTTTTAGCCGGGCCTTATTTAGTAAAAGCGGCAATCGGCGAGAATACAGACAGTGAAACATTGGGTGGCGCCGTTACTCACAATGAAATCAGTGGCATTGCAGATTATAAATTTAAAACTGAACAAGAATGCATTGATGAAATAAAAAAAATTATGAGTAAACTGGGAGATGTGCCCAAAGCAGGTTTCAGCCGTATTGCTTCATTGCTTCCTGCAAAAAATTCTAAAGAATTATATGGTTATTTTCCCAATGACAATTCTATGCCGTACGACATGCTTGAAATTATTGAAAGAATTGTAGATGCCGACGAAACTAATAACGATGAAAGAAAAAGTTCATTTGAACAATTTAAAGAAGGTTTTGGCAAAACCATTTTATGTGGCTATGCACGAATAGATGGATGGGCAGTGGGCATTGTTGCTAATCAGCGATTGAATATTAAAAATAAAAAAGGCGAGCTGCAAATGGGAGGCGTTATTTATAACGATAGCGCCGATAAAGCGGCAAGATTTATTATGAATTGCAACCAGAAAAAAATTCCGATTATTTTTTTACAAGATGTTACCGGTTTTATGGTGGGCAGCAGAAGTGAGCACAGCGGTATTATAAAAGACGGCGCTAAAATGGTAAATGCTGTTGCCAATTCTGTGGTTCCAAAAATAACCATTATACTCGGAAACTCTTATGGGGCGGGCAATTACGCTATGTGTGGCAAAGCATACGATCCCCGTTTTATTTATGCATGGCCTTCTGCAAAAATAGCGGTGATGGGCGGCGACCAGGCAGCCAAAACATTATTACAAATTGAAACGGCTTCTTTAAAATTGAAAGGAAAAGAAAACTCAACTGAAAATGAAGAAAGTCTTTTAAAAAAAATAACCGATAAATATGCAAAACAAACCACGCCATTTTATGCAGCCTCACGGTTATGGATAGACGCAATTATTGACCCGATGGAAACGAGGGCTATCATTTCAGAAAATATTGCCGCCGCTAATAACAATTATAAAATTGAAAGTTTTAAAACAGGCGTTTTTCAAGTATAACTTTTTATAAAATTATTTGTTCAAAACAAAAAAACTTAATGACTTGCAATTTCATTTTATAGGGTGCATTCCAAATTGCCGCCGGTGGGTGAGGACACCCGCCGAACGCAGTGGGCGGTGCCCCCACCGCCCACTATCTCGAAATGAGTTTTATAATTCCTTTCATTTTATACAAGGAAAAAATATTAATTTCACTTTATATTCTAATTGCTGAATTACCCGAAAAATAATTACATGAAAACCTCTATTTTGCCAAAACTTTTTATTCTTTGCAGCGCAATATTTTTGTTATTGTATTCCTGTAAAAAAAATAAAACTGCTCCGAAAGCCGCGCCAATTCCCGATCAATCGTTTGTAGAAGAATTTGATTCTTCCACTGCAGCAGTGGCAAGAGGATGGCAATTTATAAATACCAGCGATCCCAAAGGCAACAGTAATTGGAAAAATGGCGGCGAAGATCCTCCTTTCTTTAACGCTTATTCCAATAAAGGTGTGAATGCAGGTTTTATTGGCGCTGATTATTTATCAACCTCAGCACAACAAGGAATCATCAGCAACTGGCTTATTTCGCCATCAATACTTATGCAAAATGGCGACAGGATAATTTTTTATACAAGAGCGTGGAACCTTTTTGACGGTGTAAGTGATACAACCGATTTTGGAAATAGCCTGCAGGTAAGAATAAACCCGGTAAATGACGGGCTTGATGTAGGCAATGGACTTGATCCTGGAAATTTTACTCAAATACTTTTAGATATAAATCCCAATCTTGTTTACAGCAGCATCAATCATCCGGATGTATTTGCATATCCTTCTCAATGGACGCGTTTTGATATTACCATCTCTGGTTTAACCGACACATTACAAACAAGATTTGCTTTCCGGTATTTTGTTACCAATGGCGGATCAAATGGAAACGGCTCTGGTATTGGGATTGATTCAGTTGCTTATAAAAGTTTCGGGCATTAAAATACTCAACTGCCATCATATAATTTAATGAGCGATTCAATTAATGAAATAAAAATTTATACCGACGGTGCTTCAAGGGGAAACCCCGGCAAAGGCGGGTACGGTGTTATATTGATGTGGAACAAATTAAAAAAAGAATTATCGCAAGGCTATCGGCTTACTACTAACAACCGGATGGAGCTAATGGCTGTAATTGCTGCATTGGAAGCATTGAAAAAAAATAATTTAAATCTTATAATTTATTCCGACAGTAATTACGTGGTAAAAGCGATTATGGAAAAATGGTTGGATAAATGGATCAAAACAAATTTTAAAGGAAATATAAAAAACCGCGACCTCTGGGAAAAATATTATGCGCTTTCAAAAAATCATTCCATTCATTTTAATTGGGTGAAAGGCCATGCCGAAAATTTTTATAACAATCGTTGCGATATTTTAGCAACACAAGCCGCAGATGGAAACAATCTTTTAATTGATGACGGTTATGAAAAAAGCGCATCTAACGGTGAAGCATAAACGAAATTTATATTATGGTAACTTCTTTATAACTTTTTTGGAAATAATAATCATCCTCGGAGAATTTTTTACATGATAGCTGTTGAAATTATAATCGCCAAACACTTCCTGCACCTGTAACTGATGATAGGCAAGCATTTCAGTAAAATCGCCTAAAGAAAATTTAGTAACTTTTTCCTGGTACTCCAATGGTTTTTTCAATACATCATCTTCAATAATTATTTTTTTATAAAAAAAAGTTTCATCATACCATTTGGTAAGAAGGTAAGTAACATCATCAATTTGTTTTTCTGATAGATGCACCAAATGATCTTCAGCATAATGAGCATTTAAATAATCTATTACAAAAATTCCATTGGGTAATAAAGATTGTGCAATAGTTCTTATCGCATTTTCATTTTCTCTTCTTGTATTAAAATAGCCAAAGCTGGTAAAAAAATTAAACGCGTAATTAAAATAATTTATCCAGAAAGGCAATCGCATATCGTGAACAAAAAAATGAAGATTTTCCGTTTCAAATTTTTTAGCTTCTTTAATGCTTTCCGTTGCCAGATCAATTCCTGTAACATCGAAACCCATTGCCGCCAGGATCTTTGAGTGGCGGCCTCTTCCGCAGGCTACATCGAGCATTAAAGATTCTTTTGCAGGTTGTAAACGTTCAATTAATTTATTAATAAATTTTTCGGCCTCAGCCTTATCATGTTTAAAATAAAGCTGATGATAATAAGGAGAATTAAACCAATCTTTAAACCATGGTTTGTTTTCTGTCATAATACAAATGTAAATAATTAGCCAATTGGCTAATTAGCCAATTAGCCAATTAATTGTCATTAGCATAATAACAAATTAGCACATTGGCGAATTAGCTAATTAAACAATTGCTTTATCTTTGCATCCTTAAACAAAAGAACACGTGGCATTGATAAAAAGTATCTCCGGAATAAGAGGAACTATCGGAGGAAAACCAGCAGAAAACCTTACACCACCCGACATTGTAAAATTCACAGCAGCATTTGCAACATGGCTCAACACTCAGCAAGGCTTAAAAAAAATTATCATTGGCCGTGATGGAAGAATGAGCGGAGAAATGGTAAACGGATTATGCGCTAACACCCTTGTGGCATGTGGGTTTCAGGTAATTGATCTCGGATTAACAACAACGCCAACAGTAGAAATTGCCGTGCAGCAAGAAAAAGCTGCAGGCGGAATTATTTTAACAGCCAGTCATAATCCCAAAGAATGGAATGCATTAAAATTGCTCAATAAAAATGGTGAATTTATTAATAGCATTGATGGAGAAAAAGTTTTGGCATTAGCGGAAAAAGAAGATTTTGTTTTTGCTCCTGTTGATAAAATGGGCGCTTATACGAAAGATAATTCTTATTTACAAAAGCATATTGATGCAGTGGTGAATTATGAATTAGTAGATGTTGCAGCAATAAAAAAATCAAAATATAAAATTGTTGTTGATGCTATAAACAGTTCCGGTGCAATATATATTCCTGCATTGTTAAAAGCATTAGGCGTTAAAGATGTTATTGTTTTAAATGGAGAAGTAAATGGAAAATTTGCCCATAATCCTGAACCGCTTCCTGCTCATTTAACCAACCTGAGCAGTGAAGTAAAAAAACAGAATGCAAGTTTGGGAATCGCTGTAGATCCTGATGTGGACAGGCTTTGCTTTGTATGCGAAGATGGAAATATGTTTGGCGAAGAATACACTTTAGTGGCAGTTGCTGATTATATTTTAAGTAAAAGAAAAGGAAATACGGTAAGCAATATGTCTTCCACAAAAGCATTAAAAGAAATTACGCATAAGCATGGCGGTGAATATTTTCCTTCGGCAGTTGGTGAAGTAAATGTGGTAAATAAAATGAAAGAAGTGCACGCAGTAATTGGCGGCGAAGGCAACGGAGGCATTATCGTTCCTGACTTTCATTATGGCCGCGATGCATTAATTGGTATTGGTTTATTTCTTACACATTTGGCGCATTCACAAAAATCCATCAATCAATTACGCGGCATGTATCCTGATTATTTTATTTCAAAAAATAAAATTGCATTGGAAACGAATGTTGATGTAAAAGAAGTTTTTAAAAAAATAAAAGATAAATATAAAAGCCATCCTATTAATACAGAAGATGGATTAAAAATTGAATTTGATAAAGATTGGGTACACCTGCGAACCAGCAATACCGAGCCTATCATACGGATTTATTCTGAAAGTAATTTTGAAACCACTGCAGAAAATATTGCAAAAAAAATTATGAACGATATTCGCGAAGCGATGTAAACCCCCAACCTCTAAAGCGGAATATTTTTTAAATTTATGGAAAGAAGTCAGATTATAAATGATAATTCAAAAGTGGGGGGCCGAATTTATTTCGACAACGCAGCTACTACTTCACTCGATCCCTTAGTGCTTGAATCAATGATGCCGTATCTCACAGAAAAGTTTGGTAATCCATCATCAATATATTCTTACGGGCGCGAAACAAGAATGGCAATTGAAAATGCAAGAAAATCGGTTGCAAAAATTTTAAATGCACATCCTGCAGAAATATTTTTTACAAGCGGCGGCACGGAAAGCACCAACACAGCAATTAATGCTTCCGTTCGTGATCTTGGTTGTAAAAAAATTATTACGTGTCCTCTGGAACACCACGCCACGCTGCATTGTGTGGAATATCTTGCTAAAAGAAATGAAGCAGAAGTTTGTTATGTAAAACTTTTATCCAATAGTGAAATTGATTTGAATGATCTGGAAAGACTATTAAAAGAAAGCAAAGAAAAATGCCTGGTAACTTTAATGCACGCCAACAATGAAATCGGAAATATAACGGACATAGAAACAGTTGGGAATTTATGTAAAAAATATAATGCCATTTTTCATTCGGATACTGTTCAAACGATTGGCCATTTTCCATTTGATTTAAGAAAACTTCCTGTTCATTTTATTACCGGCGCCAGTCATAAATTTCACGGGCCGAAAGGTGTTGGAATTTTATATATAAATGAAAATATAAAAATCAATCCGTTTATAAATGGTGGAAGCCAGGAACGCAACATGCGCGCAGGTACTGAAAATTTATATGGCATTGTTGGCTTTGCAAAAGCATTGGAACTCGCAACACAAAATCATGAAGCAGATAAAGAATACATCAGCGGAATAAAAAATTATATGAAGAAAAAATTGTTGCAAAATATTCCCGGCGTTTATTTTAATGGAGATACTGATGGCAAATGTTTATACACTGTGTTAAGCGCTGCTTTTCCAAAAACAGAAAAATCTGAAATGCTTCTTTTCAATCTTGATATAAATAATATCTGCGCAAGTGGCGGCAGCGCCTGCACTTCAGGCGCCGATGCCGGAAGCCACGTAATAAGAGCGATTACCAATAATCCTAATCAGGTTACAGTTCGTTTTTCTTTTTGCAAGTACAATACAAAAGAAGAAGTAGATGTTGTGGTGGAAAAATTGAAAGAGATTATTTAATTAGCTTCTTAGCCAATTAGTAATTAAATCTTTTCCCGAAATTATATTTCATATAAATTCATTTCCAAAAAAATTACTTTTGAAAATATAATATGAAAGCTATACAATTTATAAAATTGATAATTATTTTTATTTGCATAATAGCTTGTAAAAATAATGATAGCAAAACTGCAAATAAAAATGATTTTGATTCTTCAATTGCAGTAAAGACGAGCATTAAAGCGGATACATTTCAAACAGAAAAAGTGATTGCTCATGTAACATGCGCAGCCGATGCGGGCCAATCTTATGCACTATACATTCCTTCCAAAAAAAATAAAGATGCGTTACCTGTTATTTATTTTTTTGATCCGCATGGCGATGGCTCATTGCCTTTAGATAAATACAAATCACTAGCAGATAAATATAATTTTATTTTGATAGGAAGTAATAATTCAAAAAATGGAAATGACTGGTCAATTGCCGAAAATATTTGGAATACTTTATTCGCTGATACAAAAAAACGTTTAAAGACAAACAGCAACAGAATATATGTGTGCGGATTTTCAGGAGGTGCAAAAGTAGCGACATACCTGGCTTTGAATCATAAAGAAATAAAAGGAGTTATTGCGAATGGTGCAGGATTGCCCGATATTGATCATGCAACTGATATTCATTTTTCTTTTACAGCCATTACCGGCGAAGGAGATATGAACATGACGGACCTCGTTACCATTACTAACGATATAGCACAAACGCAGATAAGACATCGCATTATTTTTTTTGACGGCATTCATGAGTGGGCGCCCGAAAGTACGATGAATATTGCTTTTGCGGCATTACAATTCGATGCGATGTATAAAAAATCAATTCCATTAAATAATTCTTTTATTAAAAATTATATTGACAGTAGTAAAAAAAGAATTGAAAATTTTTTGCAAAAAAATAATTACGTAAGAGCAGAAGAAGAGTGTACACTTTCTATCAGCCTACTCGATGGAGTAACCGATGAGGTAAATCGTTTTAAAGAAAAAGATGTTTCAATAAAAAACAATGTTGAATATAAAAAACAACAACAGGCAACACAAAATTTATTTGTAAAAGAACAAAATATTAAAAGCATTTATCAGCAACAATTTGAGCAGGGCGATAAAGATTATTGGACCAAAACAATTAATGACATAAAAGCAAAGACAAAAACACAGTCACCTGAAAGAGCCATGTACCAAAGGTTACAGGCTTATTTATCGCTTGCATTTTATTCCATCAGCAACCAGCTTATTAATGCAAATAAAAATGATGATGCGCAATATTTCGACAATCTGTATAAATTAGTTGACCCAACCAACAGTGAAGCCTGGTATTTTTCCGCAATACTTGATGCACGAAATAATAATGCCTTTGCAACAAAAAATGATCTTTTAAAAGCTATTGCCAATGGATTTTTAGACAAGAACAGAATGGAACTTCAGCCAGAATTTCAAAACACACAACTGCTACTTAATTTGAATGAAATTGAAAGTAAAATGAAATAATTAATTACATTTTTATTTTTTTCAAGACATTCTCAAATGCTTTTTGATGCTTTTAGAAAGTAAACTTTAAAGTAGCAGTAACATAAAATAAATTGCTTGCATTTGCTGAATTGACGCCGCTTTCATCGACAGTAATCAGGTTTTCAGGAAGCACATAAGCCGGTGAAACAATTATATTCATTTTCCCTAAACCATATACAACAGGTACTGAAAATTCATAAGAAAGAATATCAAATTTTTTACTGTTGCTCGTAATCAACTGCTCGCCTGCAGGAAAAAAAAGAATGTTTTTCTTTTCATAAAATGTTTTTGTAAATTTTTGCGTGCCTGCATATACATATGACGAAGGATCAATTACAATAATTCCTTTACCCATATTTTCAATTCTGAAAGTATGATCCAAACCTGCCGAAATACCATAATCCAGATCAGTGCTCCATTTTACATCGCCGCCAAAATTTACATTGATAATTTTATTAAGATTAGTAACATTTATGCCGGCTGTGCCTTTCAAAGCAGATTGTATAAGGCTGTTATTTACCTGGTAAAAAAAAGCATTTGCATATAAATTACCTGTCCAGTTTTCTGATTTATTTTTAAATTGATAGCCGCCCTCCGCTATTGTTGCTGCATACGTTGTTGAAAGTTTATTATTAATAAAAATAAAACTGGAATTAATGTATAATCCGTTTTTAAAATTTATTCCAACGAAAGGATAAAAAGCTTTACTCTTTAAACTATCTATTCTTCCATAATAATTTAAAGCAGAGTTATAAGTTGCGCCTGCAATAAATTCTGTTTTAGAAATGTTTGCTGAGTCTGCAATATCAGACTGAGCCATCAAACCTGATTCTGCAAAATAAAATATTATGAGTATTAAAAATGCTTTCATGATTGAGGTAATTTTTAAAAAACTTATAAAAATTCCCCAATGGAATTTGGGGAATTTTTTATTCTTCTAATTTTATTTATTCACTTTGGTATCGCTATTTACCTTTGTTTGTGAATTAGTGCTAATTGCAGAATTAGTTGTAGTTTCTTTGGCATTTTTCGTGTATGCATCACCGTTAGCTGATGTATTTGCAGAAACGCTTGTATTGCCTGTTGTTTTTTCAACTCCTGATGCTGATTTGTTTGCCGCAGCTTTTACAGTTGAGGAGGCTTTTACAGATTTAGCTTTTACTGTATGAACCGTTTTCACTGTAGTTGACCTGGCAGATGCAGTGGTTGTATGTAAAGCGTTATTAATACCTGCCGTATGCACTGATGATGTAGCATTAACAGATGTTGCTGAAATGGCTTTTAAACTTACCTGCGCCGAAGCTGATGAACATGCAATAATTGCGAACATTAAAATACCTGATACAAAAGTTTTCATAATTGTGTTTTTTTAGATTAATGATTAAGATTTAAAATTTAAACAATGCTTATTTAAAAAATAATTCTGTTTTTAAAAAAGCAACTATTCTAAGACTGCGATTAAGAAAAAGGTTTAAACAGAAAACTTAACTTTTAAAAAAATATTGTGCAGGTAAATTAAATTTAAAGGGAGATTTTTATATTATAACAAGCAGTAAAAAGAAAACTTTTTATTCAAAATAAATCTTTACTGTTTGATACAATAAGCGATTTTGAATATACTGGTTTTGCATATTTATTTTTTCGGTATAACCTTCCAGTCCAAAAAGGCCAGCCGCATTTCCTTTATTGACGGCTATTTCAAGGTAATTAGCTGAGTTGAATAAAGCCAGCTTTTCGCTCTCGTGCACATCGGCATACGTTTCACTTATTTTCTCAATTATTTCATCTCTTTTAAAAACAATTTTAAAACTTCTTCCGCGCCGTTGTTCTTCAAATTCTTCTTTGGTAATATTGATAATTACATTTTCAAAATTATCAATGAAAATAATTTGCCCTTCAATATACTTTGGCCCAAGCAACGGACGCAACGGATTTTTAGTTTCTATTGAAACGCTTGCGTCTCCTACTTCTTCTATTTTTTTCCCATCAACCATTTGCTGAAAAGCTGTTGCAAAAACATAAGAACAATATAAAGTATTCTTTTTTTCAGATGGTATTAGTGGAAGCGCTACAATCTTTTCAGGAACTTCTTCCAGCATCATTGTTATTAATCCATTATCACCACAACCGATAAATTGATTATTATGCTGAACCAACAACAAATGTTCAGGTCTTTTATCAAAAAGATTTACCAGCACAATATGAAAAGTATTGGAAGGAAAATTTTTTATTGCATTGCGGCAAACATAAGCTGCTTGCGGATAATTAAAAGGTGATAGCTCATGTGATATATCAATAATATTGAAATTAGGATTAACGCGAAGCAATTGGCCTTTGATAGCTCCTGTTAAAAAATCCTGCCGTCCTATATCGGATGTGAGTGTGATTAATGGCATTCAAATTTTGTTACGGAATTTTTAAAAAGCAAAAGTTAGTAAAAAGCAATGAATGAGAAATATTTTACTTTATCAGTTCTCCATTTTTGAAAAAAAATTTTCTTACTAATTTATCTGTAAGGTTTGGAAAAAATTTATTCATAAATACCGTTTGTTTTCCATTGGAAGTTAATATCAATGTTCGGTTTCTTTTTTTAATTGCCCTCAAAATATAGTGAGCACATTGCTCTGCGCTCATCATTTTACTTTCATCCATTGGCGACTCGCCTTGTGGCCGGGCATCTTTATTCAATGCAACATTGCGTATGTTGGAAGTGGTAAAACCCGGGCATACCCACATTACATTTACTCCTGTTTCAAGCAATTCAGTCCGCAATGCCTCAAGCCAGCCATTCAATGCGTGCTTGCTTGCGCTGTACCCGCTTCTTCCCGGCAAACCTCTGTAACCTGCAATGGAAGAGACTCCCACAATAGTTCCTTTTTTTTCAATAATAGCATTCAAAGCATATTTGGTACAATAAACTGCTCCCCAAAAATTAGTATTCATTACATTTTTTAAAGTAACTAAATCAGTATCTTTAAAAAGCGCCCGCATGGATATTCCTGCATTATTTATTAAGATATTAATTCCTCCAAATTTTTCGATTGCAGCCTCTATAAAATTTTTGCAATCATCTTCTTTACTAACATCGGCAATCATTGTAAATAAAGGAAGCCCGGCATTTTCATTTATGAGGTTATCTAATTTTTGCTGATTGCGTCCGCAGGTAGCCACTTTAGCTCCTTGCTTTAAAAGCGCTCCTGCTAAGGCTTTGCCGATTCCATCACTTCCACCCGTGATAATGATTACCTGATCTTTAAACATTGTTGGTTTTATTAAAAATATAAATAAGAGAGAAGGGTTGTTATAAAAGATATTTTAAATAAATTTTTTATTTACAAACATCACCCCCGATAAAAATACAAAAATTGAAGTTATTCATGTACGTGAAAAGACTGAGAAATTCTTTTTATTCCTTTTTCAAAAAAAACCGGGAAAGCTTTTTGTGGTTGCATATATTTTAATCCGAATGCACGAATGCTTTTTTCTTTGATGTATGCGATCGCTTCAGGAATGGAATCGGTTACCAGATACAGGCTTTCATCGTTTTTGGAAATGGTTCCCGCTTCATACATTTTTTGATTATGTTCCAAAATATTTTTATAAAAATCTTTATCAAAGATAATAATAGGAAACATACTTATTTTTTGTGTCTGAACCAAAGTAAGCGCTTCAAAAAATTCATCTAAAGTGCCGAAACCACCTGGCATTACAACAAATGCATACGAATATTTTATCAATAACGTTTTTCTTAGGAAAAAATATTTAATGTCCACCCATTTGTCTAAATAAGGATTGCGGTGTTGCTCATGTGCCAATACGATATTGCATCCTACGCTTTTGCCCCCTACCTCTTTTGCACCGCGATTAGCAGCTTCCATAATTCCCGGGCCACCACCGGTCATAATGGTAAAGCCAAGCCTTGCAATTTCGGCAGAAAGTTTTCGCGCTTGTTTATAATATTCATGATCTTCTTTGAAACGTGCAGAACCAAACACAGTAACGCATGGGCCAACAAAATGCAATGCGCGAAAGCCTTTAATAAATTCAAAAAAAACACTTACCGTATATTTAAAATTCTGCCACCTGCTTTGAGGTCCCTCAAAGAATTTTATTTCTTGTTTTATGGTCGCTACTTTTTCTTTTGTGGCTGGCATCGCTTTTCTTTTTTATCAAACATAATTGATTTGATTTTTTTTAAACAAATATTTTAGATTTTATTTTAAAATTTATAACACTATAATCAGTTATCAGAAAAAATAAATTGCGATTACATTTTCAGGTTTAAGTAACTTCCTTTACAAATTTATAAAATGGATCAGGAGGGAAAATCAAAATCTAAGCGAAATAAATTTCAGAAATTTTTATCTATACTTGGTCCCGGACTTACTGCCGGAGCTGCAGATGATGACCCTTCCGGCATTGCTACTTATTCGCAAACAGGTGCTCAATTTGGATATGGCCAGTTATGGACTGCTTTTTATATGCTGCCTTTTATGATGGGCATACAGGAAGCGTGTGCAAGAACTGGCCTGGTAACGGGTAAAGGTATAGCCGCAATTGTAAAACAACATTATAATGCAAAAGTTCTTTACGCAGTTGTATTGCTTGTTGTTTTTGCAAATGTGATAAATATTGGTGCAGATATTGGCGCTATGGCAGAAGCAGCAAAATTAATAATTCCCTTACCCTTTATAGTATGGACATTATTATTTACTGCAAGCATTTTAATACTGGAAATATTTACAACCTATAAAGTATATGCAAAAATATTGAAATGGCTTGCGCTTTCATTGCTTGCTTATCCTATAACTGTTTTTATTGTTCAAATGCCATGGCTAACGGTTCTTAAAGCTACATTTATTCCTCATGTAGAATTTAGTTTTGCATTTTTTTTTATCATAACAGGCGTATTGGGAACTACCATTTCGCCATACATGTTTTTTTGGGAAACATCCCAGGAAGTGGAAGAGGTAAAACAAAAAAAATGGATGAAGAATGGCCTGCCTTCTATCCGCCGAAGTAATATACGGGCTATGCGAATTGATAACAACGCAGGTATGATTATTTCTGAAATTACTACATGGAGTATATTGGTAGTTGGGGGAACTGTCTTGCACAATAGCGGTGTAACCGATATAAAAACTGCCGCAGATGCGGCTAAAGCAATCGAACCATTGGTACGTTCTTTTCCTCATGCAGGTTATTTATCTAAACTTATTTTTTCTATCGGGATTATCGGGTTGGGATTTTTAGCAGTTCCTGTACTCTCAGGTTCGGCAGCTTATGCTGTTTCAGAAACTGTAAATTGGCAATCAGGATTAAATTTAAAATTAAAAAAAGCACATGGATTTTATGGCATTATTACTATTGCTACTCTTATTGGTTTAATAATCAATTTTGTTGGGATTGATCCAGTGAAAGCCTTGGTATATGCAGCCGTATTAAATGGCGTGGCTGCTGTTCCGCTAATTTTTTTAATAATAAAAATTTCAGGAAATGAAAAAATTCTGGGAGAATATAAAAGCGGATTGCTTTCTAAAATAGTTTTATGGGTCACTTTTTTAGGAATGGGAACCGCAGCAATTGCCATGGTTTATATGGCGGTAAAATAATGGAGTTGGTAATAATAATTTAATAATTCAATAATTTATTAATTAACTGAATTACTTTTTCTGCATTCGGCAACATGGCTTTTTCAAGAAATATATTCATGGGAACGGCGGGTAAATTTAAAGCGCCCAACACCTCAACCGGGGCATCCAAAAATTTAAAGCATCCTTTTGTAATCCTTGCTGCAAGCGCTTCTGCAAATGAATTGTTTTGCTGCTCTTCGGTAAGCACCAAACATTTGCCATGTTTTTTTACAGTTAAAAAAACCAGTTCTTCATCCAAAGGAAATAATGTTCTGAGATCAATGATTTCAATTTGATCATTAAAATTTTTTGCAGCTGCTTTCGCCCAATACACTCCCATTCCATACGTGATGATGCAACAGCTTTCACCATTTTTTATTTTTTGTTTATCAGCATTTAATACAATATTTCCCTTTCCTAACGGTAATGCGTATACGCTGTTTGGCTCAATAGATTTTGCATCTTCTGTGCCCGGTACCTTACTCCAGTAAAGCCCTTTATGTTCAAGCATTATTACAGGATTGGGATCGAGGAAAGCGGCTTTCATTAACCCTTTCATATCGGCAGCGTTGGATGGATAGGCAATTTTAATTCCTTTAATCGAAAGCAATAAAGTTTCCACACATCCGCTGTGATATGGGCCACCGCCGCCATAAGCGCCCACGGGAACGCGAATAACAGTTTGTACAGGAAACTTACCACAACTTAAGTAATAACTTTTCGCCACTTCACTTATCAATTGATTAATGCCCGGATAAATATAATCCCCGAATTGAACTTCAACAATTGGCTTCACGCCGGTTGCACATAAGCCAACAGTTGAACCAATAATATATGCTTCCTGAATAGCTGTATTAAAAACACGATGATCGCCAAATTGTTCTGCTAATGTTGCAGCTTCTCTAAAAACACCGCCCAGCCTGCGTCCTACATCTTGCCCAAATAATATCGCTTCAGGATATTGTTCCATAATTTCACGAATGGCAAATAAAGCCGCATCAACCATTATTACTTTTTCATTTCCTTCGGGGCTGCGCTCTCCGGTTTCTTCTGTAACTGTTGTTTGAGCAAAAATATGTTCTGCCACTTTTGATGGATCAGGTTCTGCCGCTGCAACTGCATTTGCAAAATGTTGCACAACTTCTTTTTCAACTAATGATTCAATTTTATTTAAATCATTTTCATCAATACCTGATTCAAGCAATTGTTTTTTTAATTTGGGTAAAGGATCATTTGCTGCATGTAAAGCAAGGTCTTCCGGTGAACGATAAAATTCTTTTCGCACACCACTTGTATGATGACCAAGCAACGGCACTTTTGCATGAACTAAAAATGGTTGATAATTTTCACGCACATCATTCACCACATTTTTCATTACCTCATAGCTCTGAAAAAAATCACTGCCATCAACGCTTATGTGTTTCATGCCTTTAAAGCCCAATGCAAATTCTGATGCATTCATAGTTCTTGCTTCATCGGCGCTTACACTGATGCCCCAATCATTATCCTGCACTAAATAAATGATTGGAAGTTTTTTTAAAACAGCAAACTGAAATGCTTCACTTACTTCGCCTTCCGTTAAGCTCGCATCGCCCAAAGAACAAATTACAATGGGAGGCTTACCATCATTGCTTTTTTTATAAAGTGATGAGTTAATAAATTTCAAATATTGCAAGCCTTGTGCAATTCCTGTTGAAGGAATAGCCTGCATACCGGTTGCACTGCTTTGATGTATAATGGTTGGTTTATCTTCTCCGCGATAATTGGGATGAATATAATATTCTCTTCCGCCTGTAAAAATATCTTCACCTTTTGCAAGCAATTGCAACATTAAAGTGTATGGTGAAAAATCTAATCCTAATAATAAACTTTCATCGCGATAATAAGGGCTTACATAATCGCACGGCAGCAACTGAAATGCAGTTGCAATTTGAATAGCTTCATGCCCTCTGGATGTAGCATGAACATATTTGCATATTTGCCGGTTGGCTTCATAAGTTTCTGCCATGCATCTAACGGTTACCATTATACGAAATGCATGCAAAAGAATTTCTTTGTCCATACATTGCAAATTAGCTAATTAGTTGATTAGCCAATTCGCTAATCAATTACTTTCGGTGGTTATTCTTAATTCACCATTCAAGATTCAAATTTTTTCTTACATTTACCCTCTAAAAGTGAAAAGAAAAGTTACCAGAAATTTATAACTATTAGACCACATCATTTTGAAAGAAAACAATTCATTGAAAGTTATAGCACTTTACTTCTCTATTGTTTTTGCCACTGGAGTTTTGTTTGTAAATATGTACAATTCAATTGTTGATACCACAGCATGGGGTGCTAATATTCCCCAATCCATTCAAACTACAAGAGATTATTTCCAAAATGTAAATCCGGGAACTTTTTTCAGAGTTTTTTCTCCCATAAACCAGGCACTTGCCTTATTGTCCCTTATTCTTTTTTGGAAATCTTCGCGCAGCATCAGAATCTTTTTAATTGTTGCATTTTTACTATATGTTCTGGTTGATGTTTTTACGTTCGCTTACTTTTATCCCAGGAACGACATCATGTTTAAATCTGATATTTCTACAAATCTGGAAAACATCAAAACCGCATTGCATCAGTGGGTTCCGATGAATTGGCTTAGAAGCTTTATCATTTTTGTTGGATTGATTTGTTCATTTATTTCGTTACACAAAATTTATCTGATGCCTGATCTCCCACACAAAAATCTTCCATCGGTCAAATAAATTTCTCATATAAGGCAAGCCACAAATGTTTCAATTAAATAATTAATTCTTTCACAACTGCAGTAGGTGCATCTTTAAAAGCTTCTCTTGGTTTTAATCCTAATAATTGAAACATAGCATTATCTTCATCAAATGCAGGATTGGGAGTAGTGAGTAATTTATCTCCTGAAAAAATAGAATTGGCACCTGCCATAAAACACAATGCTTGTTCTGCAATGCTCATTTCTGTACGTCCTGCGCTTAGGCGCACCATTGCCGTGGGCATCAATATTCGTGCAGTAGCAATCATTCGTATCATATCCCAAATATCTACTTTAGGATTATCTTGCAAAGGAGTTCCTTTTACACGCACCAATGCATTTATCGGAACACTTCCGGGATGAACCGGCAAAGTAGATAATGTATGCAACATTCCAATGCGGTCTTCATGAGTTTCGCCAAGACCAATGATGCCACCACTGCAAACACTGATACCTGCTTTGCGAACATTTGCCAAAGTTTTCAAACGATCTTTATAAGTTCTTGTTGTAATTATATCAGCATAATGTTCTTCCGATGTATCTACATTATGATTGTATGCATACAAGCCTGCATCATATAATTTTTTGGCCTGTTCTTCTGTAAGCATTCCCATGGTGCAGCATACTTCCATTCCTAATTCATTCACTCCTTTCACCATGTCGAGCACCCGATCGAAATCTTTATTATCTCTTATTTCGCGCCATGCTGCGCCCATGCAAAATCTTGTGGAACCGGCATCCTTTGCTTTTTTTGCATAAGCAAGCACTTCTTCTTTTTTCATTAATGCCTGCACATCCACGGCGGTATTGTAACGCGCTGCCTGCGGGCAATAAGCGCAATCTTCAGGACAGCCGCCGGTTTTTATTGAAAGCAACGTGCATACCTGCACTTCGCCCGTGGCATGATACTCACGGTGAAGCATAGACGCAGAATAAATAAGCTCCAACAAAGGTGTGTTGTATATTTCAGCAATTTCTTCTTTTGTCCAATCGTTTCTCATTTGCATGTATAAAAATAGATTTATGATTGTTAAAGCTTTTCTATTTTATAGCTCTTTCGGTTGTATGATTTTTCATATCAAGTATTTTACCTTAGTAGCAAAATCGTTTACAAAATCTTTCAACCTTATTACCTTATTTTGAATTATACATCTCATAAGGTTGTAATGTTTTTTGATAAAATTTTACAAACGTTTCATATTCTTCTGAAAAACTTATTTTACGATGATGTTCCGGTTGTTTTCTACTAAAGTTTATAAAAAAATTAAACCATGTTTTTGATTATTTAAACCATGTTTTGATTTTTAATGTTTCTCTTATCATACGAGTAATTTTAAAAATTTTATTAATCAAAAATAACTCAAATTCGTTTTAGGCGTTAATGCTAAAACACTTTCATACATAAGCCTGATGGTATTTTCAACATCATCTTTATTAATCATTTCTACAGTGGTGTGCATGTAACGCAGCGGAATAGAAATTAATGCAGACGGGCATCCGTCATTTGCGTAAGCAAAAGAATCCGTATCGGTTCCTGTGCTGCGGCTCACTGCCTGCAATTGAAAAGGAATTTTATTTTTTTCGGCCACATTTTGAATTACATCCAATAATTTATTATGCACCGCCGGGCCGTAAGTTAATGCCGGCCCTTTCCCGCAGGAGCAATCGCCTTGTATATTTTTATTGATCATCGGGGTATTGGTATCATGCGTTACATCCGTAATGATGGCAATGTTTGGTTTTATTCTGCGGGCAATCATTTCCGCGCCACGCAATCCGATTTCTTCCTGCACTGCATTCACCACATATAACGAATAAGGAATTGTTTTTTTACCTTGCCTGCCGGCAGGCAGGTTTTCTTTTAATAATCTTGCCACTTCTGCAATCATAAAACCACCGATGCGATTATCAAATGCACGTGCAATAAAATTATTATGTGATAACTCATCAAAACCTTCAGCATAGGTAACAACAGCGCCAACATGAACGCCGAGATTTTCTGCATCTTTTTTATTGCGTGCGCCGCAATCGAGAAAAAGATTTTCCACTTTGGGTTGTTGCTCTTTATTATCAGCATTGCCCGAACGGGTATGTATCGCAGGCCATCCAAACACAGCTTTAATACCGCCTTTTTTTCCATGTATCATTACTCTTTGCGAAGGCGCAATCTGGTGATCCACTCCGCCATTTCTTTTTAAATAAATAAATCCTTCGGGAGTGATGTAATTCACAAACCAACTGATTTCATCAGCATGGGCTTCAATTACCACTTTAAAATTTTTATCGGGATTAATTACGCCAACTGCTGTTCCATAAGCATCAGTAAAAGTAGTATCTACATAATTTTTTATATAGTTGAGCCAAATTTTTTGTCCGCCCGATTCAAAACCAACAGCAGATGGCGTGTTGATATAACTTTTTAAAAACTCAAATGATTTTTCATTAATAACAGATTTTGCTTTTTTGCTTTTAGCCATAATTAAAAAATTTTATAAGCGTGCAATTTAAAACTTTAAACCGATAAGATATACCAGCACAGCCTGCAGCAACATCATACCATCAATACCGGCGAGATAAACATAATCTGAATTTAATTTTTTGGTAAGCTCAATGGTAAAAAAAGTGGCAACACCTGAAAGTAACATTGCGATTAAAACGCCTTTATCGCCAAAAAAATAAAATTGGATTAACGATAAAATGATGAATAGAATTAATGAAAGGTAAGCAAGTAAATAAGATTTTTTTTTATCTAAAAAAACAGCGATGGTATTAATGTTTTCTTCACGATCAATTTCAATATCGCGCATATCAAACAGTAAACACAATACAAACATGAAAACAAATCTTTTAAAAAAAACAAATAAAAAAATCTTTTCATCAACAGCAAAATTTACAACCGGAAACCAAACGGTTACCAATGTCCACAATAAAGCAAGTGTAATAATTTTAATAAATCCATAATCTTTTATCCGCTTTTTTTTGCCAACAGGAATTACAGGAAATGTATATAAAAACGCAATCACGGCAAGGATGGCCATGATAATAAAATGATGCAAACGAAAACTGAAAAAACTAAACAGAATTAAACAAATGCCCGATGCCAAAAGAATTTTATGAAGTTGTTTATGATTCATTGACCAGGCAAGTCTTTCAGAGTTTTTCACTGCAGAAGTTTTTACAAGATAATGAAGATTGTACTGGGCAAGCGTTGCGCCAAATACAAAGCAATAAAAACTGATTCCGTTTAATGGAAGATGCAATAAAAAATTTGTTTCCATGCAAAAAGCTACCGCACAGATTCCTATAAAAATACTGCTGAATAAAATAAACGCTGCGATCTTTTTTGCCAACACTTTTTTAATTAGAAATAATAATGGTGGGTGAAGAGGCTGTATCGCTTACATGACCGGCATCGTCTTTCAATACAAATCGAAAAACGGTGGTATCATTGAGCGGAGCGCATTGCGGTGATATAGAATTATAATCAAGCGACACATTTATTTCTCCTTTTTGATCTTTGGTTTTTGGAATAGCAGGCATAGGAATGGTTTCATCATTACTATTAATAGTGCACGATGGTTGGGTTCGTTGCATAAATTGAATGTACACATTTCCGCTATCAGAAAAATCACCTTCGGCATCGGTAAAAGTTAATGTAAAATGTAAAGCTCCACCAGGCAAGAGTTGCGTAGTATTTACCGATTTGAACTTTAAAGAAGGAGTTGATGAAAACTTTGCTTTACTGCAAGAAAATATAATTAACATCAATATTGAAAATAAAAGTGGGTAACGCATCTTTGTGTTTTAATTGCTCAAATTTAAATATTTAAAACTGAATAATTTTTTAGAAATATCTAAATGGGAAGATAAAATTTTTTCGGCCAGCTATTATAACTTTCAACAGATGGCTTTGGAAATATTCAGACTACAATACGGGCACAATACCATTTATAAATTATATGTGGATGCCATTAATGTAAAACCGCTACAGGTAAGCAAAATAGAAGACATTCCTTTTTTGCCCATTCAATTTTTTAAAAATATACCTGTGAAAACAACAGCGTTTGAACCGGAAATAATTTTTGAAAGCAGCGGAACCACGGGCGAAAACATCAGCCGGCATTTTGTAAAAAATTTGTCTCTTTATAAAAAAAGTTTTTTGAAATGTTTTAATTTATTTTATGGAAAACCTGCTCAATGGTGTGTACTCGGGTTATTGCCTTCCTATCTTGAAAGAAAAAATTCATCATTAGTAACAATGGTGCATGAATTAATTAGGCAAAGCGAAAATGCCAACAGTGATTTTTATGTTTATGATCATAAAAAATTGTACCAGGTAATTGTTCAAAATGAAATAAAAAAACAACCCACGCTGTTGATAGGAGTTACTTTTGCACTGCTCGATTTTGCAGAAAAATATTCCATGAAACTAAATTATACAATCATCATGGAAACCGGCGGCATGAAAGGAAGAAAAGAAGAAATTACCCGCGAAGCAGTGCATCATTTTTTAAAAGAAAAAACCGGATTACAAAACATCCATTCAGAATATGGAATGACAGAATTATTATCCCAGGCGTATGCCAAAGAAAATGGTATGTATCATTGTGCGCCATGGATGAAAGTTTTGATGAGAGAAGAAAATGATCCTTTTGCAATAAAACAAAATACTTCCCTAAAACAACCTGCAAGCGGCCTTTTAAACATTATAGACCTTGCGAACCTATATTCATGCTGCTTTATCGCAACTGATGATGCAGGCAGGCTACATCATGATGGAAGTTTTGAAGTGCTGGGACGCCGTGATAGCAGCGATCTTCGCGGATGCAGCTTATTAACCTTATATTAATTTTTTTTAAAGATTAAAATTGAACAGGCACACAATTTGTAACAGGTATTATCATTCACCAAAAAAATATAAAATGAAAAAACTATTGTTTCTTTTAATGCTTTCCTGCAGCATTGGTATTGCTGCTCATGCGCAGGATAATAAGGACAAGGTAAAACAAACCTCTACAGTTCCTCAAAAAGTGCACAATACTTTCAGCAAACATAAAAAACACAACGGCTATAAAATGAAGCATGAGCATCATGGTACTATGCACAAGAAAAAAGTAGATACCAAAGAAGGTGAGGTAAAAACAAAAACAGATAAATAGTTTATTGTTTTAAAAAATATCCCTCAGTAATGCGGGATATTTTTTTGTAATTAAAAAAAAATCTAAACTGCGTTTAGCCGTAACCGTTAGTTAAATTTTTTTATAAAACTATTTCATATATCCACACTGCTGTTGCACCCATCATGCAATATTTTTATCACCTTTCATTGAGCGCTTTTTTCTCTGCAGCATTCTCTATCTTTAAACGTGCGGACGAAGAAATGCAAAGACTTTTACAGCCAAATAAATACAAGCTTCCACGATGAAAAAATCAGCCTTCGCATTCCTGGTTATTATGAAACAGTGGATGCGTTACGGTGCAGCGCATGCATCTTAAATCGGGTATGTGTTTAATAACTTAAGAAGCTGGAACGGTTCTGTAATAGCGCCGCAAGATTCAGCGGTTGCTAAAATGATGAACGCATATTGGGCAAACTTTGCAAAAACGGGTAATCCAAATGGAAGCGGTTTACCAAATTGGTCCGTGT
>JAICZH010000167.1 GCA_025933775.1 Chitinophagaceae bacterium | reverse complement strand
TTTCAATAAAAACAGGGAAGTTAAAAGGCCGCACGATTTTTATTATTGAATTTGCCTTCGCTTCCAATTCTAAAAGATTTTCTTTAATGTCAAGCAATTCTTTACTGATGCGTCTGGAAGATAATTTTCCAAAATCTTCTTTAGAAAGATCAATGCCGGTTTCCATATATTTTGATCTGCCGTCAAAAGTTACCCTGACTTTGACAGGGTACAAATTATTTTTTTAACCCTGCGCAAATCATGAAAAATATTTACTGTTACCATGAGGAAAAATTTTATGAAGAAGTAAATTGGTTTCTATTTTTTATAGCTTGTTATAAGAACAGAAACGGGCGGAAAATTTGTATAAAAAAGTACCTTAAAATTTGCAAACAATTTGCAAACAAATATAGGTTAAATAGCAAAAGGCTGAGTGAATCTGAAAAATTATTTTTTTCTGAAACTCTTTACTGACCTGTATTTCAGGTAAAATAAGTCAACTTAGATAAAGCTAAAAAAAGCCGATTTAGAATCTCATAATCAGGTGGTCCCAGGTTCAAGTCCTGGTGGGCCCACTTAAAAGTCAAGCATTTATGAAGTAATATTTGTAAATGCTTTTTTTATTTGCGAATAAGGAGATATCAAAACATCTTTTCTTATCTGTTTTTGGCCACCGATGAGAAAAATAGATAATAGATAAAGAATTCCTTCCTTACAAAAAGAGTTTTCCAGAAATTGACTTGATAATTTCATTTTATCACATTTTAAATTAAAAGTTTAAAAAATAAATAGAAATAGATAAACCGTCTCTAAGTGCAATTGCTAGCCTGGCATTTTAAAAGAAAAAATAAAGATGTCTTCAGATTTCTGATGTTTTAGATGCATTTAAAAACAAACTCAAAGAAAAGAACAACCTTTTTATTTTAAATCACGATAAGTATTGGAAAGGGTTCTTATACTGTAAAAGTAACAGTAGATTTTACGATCCGTGGCGTGATCAAAAACGTATGGACCGGTAGGCATGTCTTTAAATTGTTTTTTCCAATTTCGCCACGATAATTTATTAATTACAATTCCAGATCTTGAAAAAAACGATAACAAATATATTCTCCATTCTCACCGGAAAGGAAAAGAGTAAAATAATACAACTTATTTTCCTCAATATTTTAGTAAGCATATTGGATATAGGTTTCCTGGCGATGTTATTATTGGTGATCCAATTTTATACAAATCCGGCAAACTCAATATCAACTTATCGGTCATTTGATATTTTTGAACAATCTCCGCTTCTTCTGATAACCGTTTTTTTTATTCTCTTCAGCATAAAGAACTATTTCGCATTCCGGGTTATGCGGATGCAATTAAAATTTGTTTACCGGGTGTCATCAAGGCTTTCGGA
Organism: Chitinophagaceae bacterium; assembly: GCA_025933775.1. Taxonomy (GTDB): domain Bacteria; phylum Bacteroidota; class Bacteroidia; order Chitinophagales; family Chitinophagaceae; genus Ginsengibacter. The sequence continues at coordinate 1,452 of JAICZH010000167.1, read as the reverse complement.
AAAAAATTTAGCCGGTTATCTTAACGGGGATTATAATAATTATGTCAATGTTGATTCGTCTGTCCATATACGTAGAATCAGCCAGCAGCCTGTTGAATTTGGACATTATGTTTTAGGAGGATTTCAACAGATCTTAAGCCAGTCTGTTTTAATCCTGATAACAATTATAGCAATATTGATTTATAATCCTGTTTTATTCGCCCTGCTTTTTGTCATTCTTGCACCTCCCATTATTCTCATTAGCTTTTTAATGAAAAAAAGAATCAACTCAATCCGTAAAACAGCAAAGGACATCAGCGAAAAAACGATTCAATACCTGAAGGAAGCTTTAACAGGTTTTATTGAAAGTAATTTATATAACGGTAAACCTTTTTTTTCAAAAAGGTATAACGTATCGCAATCACAATTTAATGATGTTCTTTCTGAACAATTAGTAGTTCAGAATATGCCATCGAGGGTTATTGAAATGTTTGCCATTTTAGGATTGCTGATCCTGATTCTTATTCATTCGTTTACTGCTAATACAAACTCAATTTCAATAATAACTTTAGGAGCCTTTATCGCAGCGGCTTACAAGATAATTCCAGGCATTGTAAAAATTTTAATAAGCAGTGGACAAATAAAAACTTATGAATTTACAATTGATTATTTGGTAAAAAATAAATCGCTTAGTCCTAAAAATATTTCTGAAAAAAAGCTTCCGCTACATTCTATTGAATTTAAAAATGTTTCTTTTCATTTCAAAGTTGAGCCTGTTTTGAAAGAGCTTTCTTTTTTTGTTTCAAAAGGAGATTTTGTTGGCTTATCAGGAATTTCAGGAAAAGGGAAAACAACAATGATGAATTTGTTATTGGGATTTTTAGAACCTGCTGAAGGAAGAATTTTGGTAAATGGGACTCCAACTGAAATGCAGCAAAGACAAGCCTTTTGGGAAAATATTTCCTATGTTAAACAGCAACCATTACTAATCTATGATACTATTTTGAAGAATATCACTTTAAATGAAAGCATTTTTGATTTTCAAAAATTAGAAGAAGTGCTGCGGGTAACAGGATTGAAAGAAATCGTATCTAAATTTCCAGAGGGATATAATAAGATTATTACAGAAGAAGGAAAAAATTTAAGTGGCGGACAGCGCCAGCGAATCGCCATTGCAAGAGCTTTATATAAAGATGCTGATCTCATCATTCTTGATGAACCCTTTAGCGAGCTTGACAGATATTCCGAAGATTGTTTGATTAAATATTTTAGTCAATTAGCGAGCCACGGAAAGATAATCATCCTGATCACCCACAATAAAGAAAGCCTCTTATTATGCAACAAAATTATTTCCTTAGATGAAAAAAGATCAGCGCTCATTGGTGATATTGACTCCTGGCTTTCCTGAAGACGAACTGGATACTTCCTGCCTTCCTTTTCTTCAAGGTCTTATCAGGACACTCAACAAAGATT
>JAICZH010000075.1 GCA_025933775.1 Chitinophagaceae bacterium | reverse complement strand
TGATCTTACATGTAAAGGAAATGATTTAAATTTAAAAATACTTAACAAAATCAGCCTTCAGCTTGATGATCTTTTGTTGCCTTATACTTTTGATCTTTCTGTTTTTCATCAAATTGACAATGAAGATTTGATTGAGCATATCAATAGAGTTGGGAAATTTTTTTATAAACGAGAACCTGTTGAAGAAAGCAAATAAATTTTCATCATCATTCTTTCAAATAATACAATGAAAATTTTTTTATCTGTCGCAATACTTTTTTGTAATTGCCATTTATTTTCACAAACCATTATCAACCGCGATCCTGAAATCGCACAAATGGTTCATGAAGTTTCTACTGATTCTCTTCAATCTTATATTAATACATTGGTTGCTTTTGGCACACGTAATACATTAAGCACACAAACTGATAATAAAAAAGGAATTGGGGCAGCAAGAAACTGGGTGCTAAAAAAATTTAATCAATTTGCACAAAACTCACGGGGACACCTACACGCAGTTATTGATACAACAACTATTGAACCTGGAAAGCGTGTAGACGTGCCCGTTATATTAGGCAATGTAATGGCAACGCTTAATGGAACTGACCCAAACGATAACAGAATATTTATTATAAGCGGCCACCTCGACAGTAGGCGAAGCAATGTAATGGATAGAACCGGAGATGCACCCGGCGCTGATGATGATGGCAGCGGAACTGCTGCTGTAATTGAGTGTGCCAGGGTGATGAGCCAACACGCATTTCCTGCAACAATAATTTTTGTAGCTGTAAGCGGTGAAGAGCAGGGATTATTAGGCTCAACATTTATGGCTAATAAAGCAAAAAAAGAAAACTGGAATATTGAAGCGGTTTTGAACAATGATATTATCGGCAGTAACAATAGCAATGAAACCGATATTATTAATAATACAAAAGTTCGTGTGTTTAGTGAAGGAATTCCTATGAATGAAACAGAAAAAGATATTGCAAAAATTCGGTCTTTGGGTTTGGAAAATGATAGCAAATCGCGTGAACTTGCCCGTTATGTAAAAGAAATTGGCGAACGTTATGTTGATAATCTTAATGTAATAATGGTGTACCGAACCGATCGTTTTTTAAGAGGCGGCGATCATTTACCTTATTTAAAAAACGGATTTACTGCCGTAAGAATTACAGAGATGAATGAAAACTTTACACGCCAGCACCAGGATGTGAGAATAGAAAATGGAATACATTATGGAGACGTACCGGAACATATAGATTATGAATATTTGCGAAAAAATACAGCGATGAATTTAGCCAATCTTGCCAATCTTGCGAAAGCGCCACCCGTACCGCAAGATGTAAAAGTTGAAATAAAAAATTTATCAAACAGTACATCACTTTCATGGCTTGCGCCGAAAACAGGAAACGTAAAAGGTTATTATATTTTAATGAGAGAAACAACAAGCCCGGTTTGGCAAAAGAAAATCTTTACAACAGACAATCGAATTACTTTGCCCTATTCAAAAGATAATTATTTTTTTGCTGTGCAATCAGTAAATGAAACCGGAAATGAGAGCCTGCCGGTAATACCGGAAATTGGAAGATGAAAAAAAATTAATTAAAAATTATGCCCAAACCCAAGATAATAAGAAGTTACATATTCACCTTCTGAAAATAGCGGACTAATGCCTCCCCTAAAGAAAAATCCTCCCCGTGTTGGTTGATAACGATACCCAAAATTAATATGAAAAATAACAGCGCTATTCGTGCTATTTTCTGAATCAAAAATATCAGTTTCCTTCGCTGAAACAAAAGTAGCGCCGCCTGCAATCTCTAAAAAATGAGAGTTGTGACCAACTAAATAATTTAATGAAGCCGGGACTGAAAAAATACTTGTTCCACTTGCGCCCCAAAATCCTAAGCCTGCTGCAAATCCAAATCCATTTACTTTTTTAAAAAAACGCCGGTCGTATTGAACTGATAAAATTGGACCGGAACCACCTATTTGAAAATAAACTGCCTGTGGGGGACGGTCAGTTACAACCGCTTTTTGATTTTTCTCAATTACTCTTAAACGAACCGTATCTTTTTGTGCAAAAAGAAATCCAAAACAAAAAATAAATGTTACTGCTAAAAATGCTTTTTTCATAAAGTTAATTTTGATAAAAAGTAAATATACATATCTATCTTATTAAATCAAATATTTACTTCCCTTAATTTATATCATTTGCGCAATTCGTGGCTATCAAATAATATTTACTTCTCTTTCCAATTCAATCCCGAATTTTTCTTTTACAGAAATTTTTATTTCTTCGCTTAACTTATAAATTTCTTTTCCGGTTGCATTGCCATAATTTACTAAAACCAATGCCTGCTTATCATAGCAACCTGCATTGCCTTTGCGATAACCTTTCCAGCTTGTTCCGCTTTCAGGGCCGCATTGTTCAATAAGCCAGCCTGCATATATTTTAAAAGTATCTTCATCCAATTTATAAACAGGAATATTTAAATGATGTAATTCGTGCAATTGATGTAATTGGTGGCTATTAATTTCAGGGTTTTTAAAAAAGCTTCCCGCATTGCCTATAATTTTCGGATCAGGTAATTTGGATGTGCGAATATTAATAACCGCATCAGAGATTGCCTGAATGCTTAATTGATCAACATTCATTTTATTTAATTCTTCTTTGATTGCGCCGTAAGCAATATTATAATCCGGAATTTTATTAAGCCTGAACGTAACATTTAAAATGGCAAATTGATTTTTATATTTTTTTTTGAAAGCCGAATCTCTGTAACCAAATTCACAATCATTTACTGTAAAATTTATTATTTTATTTTTTAAAATGTGCAATGCTTCCAGCGAATGAAATACATCTTTTATTTCCACACCGTAAGCGCCAATGTTTTGCATGGGAGCTGCGCCCACATAGCCCGGAATCAATGAAAGATTTTCTATTCCTGCAAGATTTCTTTCAACACAATACATTACAAACCGGTGCCATCCCTCACCTGCAGCCACTTTCACATACACATGCTTTTCATCTTCATTAATTGTTTCCATTCCGGTAGTCTCATTTTTTAAAACAACCCCGTCAAAATTTTTTGTAAAAAGAATATTGCTGCCGCCGCCTAAAATTAGTATTGATTCATTTTTAAATTTTTTTGATTGAAAGAAATTTTGTAAATCTTCTGTTGAATGAAATGCTGAAAAATATTTTGAATACGCATCAATGTGAAACGTGTTATAATTTTTTAGGGAATAATTTTTTTGTATTTGCATTGATTTAAAATTTAAAAGCTGCGTGACGACGGCTATTGTCGTGTCGACAGTAGTTTACAAAGGATCCACATCCGGAATAACCACTACGCTTCTGAATTTTTTATCAGCCTTTAAAAGATTTATATAATTAGTAATTACTTTTTTTTGTGCTTCGATTTGTTTAGCATCTTTTGAAAGCTTAATTACTATTTCCATTAAATACATACTTCTTACACGATTGATTATTGGTGCAGCAGGTCCTATCAAATTTTGAAAATTTTTTTTTAATAAATTATCAAGTTGTTCTGCAGCTTCATAAACCGTTTCTTTTATTTTATGTTTTAAAGTTAATCGTATCAACCGGCTAAATGGCGGGTAAAAAAATTGTTTGCGCATTGCAATTTCATTTTCATAAAATTTTTTATAATCATGCTCCTGTAGAAACAATAAAACAGGATGATTAATTTTTGATGCCTGTATTAAAACAAGTCCCTGTTCCGTTTTTCGTCCGGCTCTTCCGCTCACTTGTTCCATTAATTGAAATGCACGTTCATTTACTCTGAAATCTGCAAAGCTTAATAAACCATCGGCGTCTAAAATGCCCACCAGGCTTACCTTTTCGAAGTCCAAACCTTTTACCACCATTTGTGTTCCCACAAGAATATCAATACGATGTTGTTCAAATAATTTTATTAAAATATCGTGCGCATTTTTTCCTCTTACAGCATCCACATCCATTCGCGCAATTTTATTTTTTGAAAAATCATCTAATAATTCTTCTTCAATTTTTTCTGTTCCAAAATTTTTTTCCATCCAGTTTACACTTCCGCAAGCCGGGCAGGTATTTAATTTCGGGTAGGTATTTCCGCAATAATGGCAATGAAGTTTATTTGAAAATTTATGAAGCGTTAATGTAACATCACAATTTTTACATCGCGGAATAAAACCACACGTGCCGCAAATTAAAAATGGCGCATAGCCTCTTCGGTTTTGAAAAAGAATTATTTGCCTGTCGTTCTGCAAAACCTCTTCCATCGCGGCTTTTAATTGTGGCGAAATCATCACCTTTCCTTTTTTTGAAGCCGCAACCGTTTTAGTATCTATAATTTTTATCTCAGGCAATTTTATTCCGCCATATCTTTCATTAAGATGTACCAACGCATATTTATTTTTTAAAGCATTGTAATAACTTTCAACAGATGGCGTGGCGCTTCCCATTAAAACTTTGGCATTAAAAAGCGATGCATAAAAAACTGCTGCATCTCTTGCATTGTAGCGTGGCGCAGGTTCCTGTTGTTTAAAAGAAGGATCATGTTCTTCATCAACTATAATTAAACCAAGATTTTTAAAAGGAAGAAATAATGCACTTCTTGCGCCAAGAACAATTTTTATTTCGCCTGTTTTTATTTTATTCCAAAGTTCTACTCGTTCATTGTTATTAAACTTTGAGTGATATATGGCAATGTTTCCTCCGAAATTAATTTGCAATCTGCGTATAATCTGCGCCGTTAGTGTTATTTCCGGAAGCAGGTACAGCGCTTGTTTTCCCTGCGTTATAAATTTTTCAATTTGCTTAATGTATAATTGTGTTTTACCACTGCTGGTAATTCCGTGCAGCAGGCAAACATCTTTTTGTACAAACGCAATTTCAATTTCTTCTAAAATTTTTTTTTGCGAATCATTCAATTCAAAACTTGTATCACTTTTTTTGGGAATACTTTTCAGCCGGTCAATACTTTTTTTTTCTGCAAACAAAATATTTTTATCAATAAGCCCTTTTAATTGCGAAGCGGATGCGCCGGATTTTTTTAAAAGTTCTGTTTGAGAAACTTCTCCCTGCGTTTTTATTAAATGCAAAAAGCTTAACAGCAATTCCATTTGTTTCGGCGCTTTGGAATTATTCAGCAATTCATTCAGCTTATCATCATTATTAAATTCAGGATTTAAAAAAATAAAATTTTCTTTTTTTTCTTTATAGTTATTATTAAATGCTTCCCAAACAAAACAAACTTTTTTATCAATTAATTTTTTTATTAACGGATATACATGAATGGTATCGGTTACCATTTGCACTTCCGTTAATCGCAATTCTTTTTTTATCAACAATGCTTCTGCTACGAGGTATGCTTCATTATCAAGCTCAGAAAAATCGTCTCCGTATTCTTCATTATAAATTAAAATAGTTTCGCTGCTCAATTTTAAATGAGTTGGCAAAGCCGCCGACATTACTTCACCTTCGCTACACATATAATAATCACTTATCCATTTCCAAAGTGAGAGCTGTGGCGGATATACGATGGGTTCTTCATCAATTACATTAATAATTTCTTTGGTTTCATACGCCGGTTTTATTTTGCTTACCGATTTTATAATGCCCGCATACTTTTTATTTTTTCCGAAAACAACTTCGGCGCGGCAACCAATTTGTATTTTATTATAAAGAAAAGATGGAACTGAATAGGTATAAGTTTTTGGAATAGCCAGCGGAAGAATCACTTCGATCCAAGCATCAGCAATATTGCTGTTTTCATTAAATAAATTTTGTTCCAAATGTTTTTGCATCATTTATACAAATATAAATTCATTAGTAACACGAATTTTGAATACGAATTTTACGAATTAGACAAATTATTTTATCCAGCTTACATGGTAACGTATTAATCCATCTTCCATTTGTTTATAAATCTTTTTTCTTAGTATTGGCAGATCGTTTATTGTTAATCCTTCAGTAGAAGTTTCTGAAAGATAGACGGCACGGCACTTTCCGGGGTTCAGAGAAAAAATGCTGTTATAATTAAGCCGGTCATACGTATCTAAAAATAAAATTGGTCGTATCGGTTTTTGTGTTTCTATGGCGATACGAAAAGCGCCGTCATAAAAAATTTTAAGGGGCTGATGTGTTGTATTAAAAGTTCCTTCCGGGCAAATGAATACCGAAATTTTTTTTTCAATAAAATAAATCAGCTCTTTTATACTTTCATATTTTTTTTTGAAATTTTTTCTGTCAACCAATACGGTTCCTTTTTTATAAATAAATCCGAAGATGGGAATTTTAGTCATTTCAGCTTTTCCTAAAATGCGCACATGCAGATGCCTGATTGCTTTCATCATCATCGGAATATCCAAATAAGAAATATGATTGCTTACAAAAATGTATTGTTTATTTATATTCAGTTTTTCTTCATAAATATTTTTATGTTGTATAAATAAAAGAAGAAAAAAAGCATCTGCCCAAAAACGGCAAATTTTATACAACAGGTTTCCGCCTTTTATTTCCGGCAATAGAAATGAATAAATAAAAAAAGGCAAAAGGATAAACATCAAAATCAAAAAAATTAAAAATCCGTAAAGGCTGAAGAAGAATCGAAATATTTTTTTAATATTTATCATTTTTTTAAACTGCAATTAATATTCATAATTTGATTTAAACAGGAAGGTGAAATTTAGCCTAAATTCTTAAAAAAAATTGCGCTCTTTAATTTTAAAAACTAATTTTTTGCTGTAAAACCCTTACATTTGCACTCCAAAAAATTGGCATGTTATGTTTGCAGTTGTAAAAATCGCCGGTCAGCAGTTTAAAGTTCAGCCCGGCCAAAGCTTGTACGTACCGCATCTCATCGGAAAAAACGGAGACAAAATTGAATTTTCTGAAATTCTTTTGCACGATAATGAAGGTAAAATTTCAATGGGTGAAAATGTAAAAGTTACCGTAAAAGCAGAGATAATAAACGAGCTGGTGAAAGGCGAAAAAGTTATTGCTTTTAAAATGAAAAGAAGAAAAGGTTTCAGAAAAAAACATGGGCATCGTACACAATATACTCAGGTAAAAATTGAAAGCATTGCTTAATTAATTTTATCAATTTTAATTTTTTGATTTTTAGTTTTTAATTTTAATTAAAAAAAATTATGGCTCATAAAAAAGGTGAAGGTTCCGTAAAAAACGGACGTGATTCGCAAAGTAAAAGATTAGGTGTAAAAATTTTTGGCGGCCAACCGGCCATCGCCGGAAATATAATTTTACGTCAACGCGGCACGGTTTATCATCCCGGTAAAAATGTTGGTCTCGGAAAAGATTTTACCATCTTTGCAACAACCGATGGCGTTGTTGAATTTAAAAAAACAAAGGGAAACAGAACTTTAGTTTCAGTAAATGCAGTGGAAGCGTCTGCATAATTTTCTTCAAATAATTTTGGCAGTTAGAAAAATGTTTTTATTTTTAGTTTTTATTTACTAACAATTAAATTCTAAAAACATGCCAACAGCAAAAAAAGGCGCTAAAAAAGCCGCTCCTAAAAAAGCTGCTAAAAAAGCTGCTCCTAAAAAAGCCGCTAAGAAAGCTGCTAAAAAGAAGTAATAATTTATTATTAAAACAAAATACTTCTAAAGTCCCGAAAAAAATTCGGGACTTTTTTATTTATATATTCTTTCTGAAAATAGGCAGCAGCAAGCGTTTGAGCAACACTAAAATATTTTAAAGCGAATAAAATATTTTTCCCCTACTCATTTTTACATTTGAAATGTTGAATAACTATGAAATATCAAAGCATTTTTTATTGCTTTCAAAATTGAAATACAACAGAGAAGAAAATATTTTTAAATATAAAAATGTATTCTATCGTTGCATATAAAGTTGATCAATCAAATAATGTTGAAAACAATTTCTTATCATAAATTTTTTAATAAACATCGTTAAAATTTTTTTTTGAAATAATTTGAGCGGGAAAAATGAAAACGTTTCAAAAAAAATATAAAAGATTTTTTTTGCCGAAAGAAAAAATATTTTATTTAAAAAATATTATGAATCTATCACCGGAAGTTCTACATAAAAAATTGTCCACTCTCCTTCGCGGGTTTCAAACCAGATTTTTCCATTCAATTTTTCAACAATTCCTTTGCACATGGCGAGGCCAAGGCCGGTGCCGGATGTTTTGGTAGTAAAGTTGGGAATAAAAATTTTGCTATACATTTCGTTTGGAATTCCATTGCCATTATCTTTTACTGAAACGGTAACATGATGATCGGAAAGCTGGCTTTCTATTTCAATTATCGCTTGCCGCGTTTCGGGAACCGACTGTACTGCATTTTGCAAAAGATTTGTAAAGAGCCGGTTTATCTGGGTTTTATCAGCTTCAATCATTATTTCGCTTTCATACAACTTAGTATCTATACTTACTTTTTTATTGGCTGAATAAAGTGATGCCACGCTAAGCAGCGTTTGGTTAACATTGAAAAGTTGATTTTTGGAATTACCCAAATTGGCAAACTGCGCAAAGTCGCTTGCAATTTTTGATAAATGTTCTATTTGCTCCAGCAAAATATTTGAAACATACATAGAAATTTTTTTTACGCCCGGCGAATTATTATCAATTGCCATTTGAAGATATTGCAAATTAAGTTTCATGGGCGTAAGCGGATTTTTAATTTCATGCGCAACCTGTCTTGCCATTTCGCGCCATGCGCCTTCTCTTTCACTCTTTACTAAAAGCTGTGCACTTACATCCAGTTTTTTAACCATCTTATTATATTCGTTTACTAATTGGCCAATTTCATCTTTGCGTGTCCATACTATTTCTTCATTTGTTTTTTCAAGATTTATTTCTTTCATCTTATCGCTGATGAGAGAAAAAGATCGTGTAATTCTATTGGTAATAAACAATGCAATGATACCTGCAATAAGAAAAATAAACGCATTCAGATTTATAATGGCAACTAAAAAATTTGAAATTTCATCTTGCAAATTACTTTGTGATTCAAAGTAAGGAATATTAAGATAGGCATATTCTTTACCTGTCTCATCTCTTACGGGCACATAATTACTCAGATACTCAAGACTGCCTATCAACTGGTCTTGCGAGAACTGAACATCTTTTAATTTATTTAAATGAAAAAAAGCAACAGGATCCATTTTCTCGCTCACGATTCCTTTTTTATAAGGCAATGGCAAAGAGGAAGCTTTTAAATCGCCATTAATATCGTATAAATTAATATCTGCCGCATGAATGCCTGCAACAGTATTAATTGTTTCATCAAGTTTTTCATTTGATACTGAATCAAAATCCAACATTTGTGCATTGGCAGTAGCCATTGTATCAATTGAATTGCGAATTTCATTTTCCATAACATGGATAGTGCGGCTCAGTTTTTCGCGATTGTTGCTATGGTAGCGGCTTATAAAAAAAAGTATGGTAGTAATACCGATTACTAAAAATGAAAAGATGCTTATCACAATAATAGTTCCGTGCACCTGGTTGCGAATGGTAAATTGCCAGAAGTATCTGAAGTTTTCTGATTTGATTTTACTTCCTAATATTTTATTTAAAAAATTAAACAAAACAGTTATTACTAAAAAAGAACAAAATAAATAGGCAAACAATGTAATGGATTCGATAAAAAAATCATCCTGCCTGGCTATTACTACTACTTTATCTTCATTAGCCCTGTACCAGAGTTCTTCGTATCCGTTTCGGTTTATGATCATAAAATCATTATACGTAAAAGAGCCGGGGTCTATCATGGTAGGAAAAGGATAATCGTTGTTGCTGCTGCTAAGTTGGTTATCGTTATAAATGGCAAAAGCATATACAGACGAGCTTTCAATAGAATTGGCGCTGCCTTTTGAAAAAAGTTCGGGGTACAAAGCATCGCTTTTATATTTTTTGGGAGTGGAAACAATAAAAATATATCCTTTTCTTTTTCCTGTAGAATCCGTAATTTCTTTTTTACTGATGTAATTAAAACGGTCGTAAGAAATATCATAATAATATAAATCAGGTATTTCAGTTTTTTTTCCCTGCGTTTGTATAATAGCATTCAGCGAATTAAAATTGGTAGAATCCAGGTTGTAAAGCGGCGCTTCATTGGCATCGAAAGTATAAATGCGCGTATCATATTTATTGAGATAGCCTGAAAAATTTTCGTTGATGAGGCTGTCTTTTAAAATTTTATTTTGATAAGGATTTTTAAACCTGCTGAAAATGCTTAACAATGCATCGTTGTTGAAATCGCTGAGGATAATGCTAATAATTCTTTCGCCCGCCGGATCGGCCCTGTTGGCAATGTTTTCAGCAAAATGCTTTCTTTGTTCGCGTTCTTTCTTTCTGTTTTGTATCACTATTGCTGCGGTAATAGAAACAGAAAAGAAAAAAAGCCAGAAAATAAAACGAGACGATATAAGATTGTAAGTATCTATTGCAAGGGAAACTTTATTAAGAAGATAAATAAAAAATAAAAGCCATGCCAGCAGGCATAAGTTGAACATAACAAATTGCGAATGGAACGTAAGGGTTAAAAAAAGCAACCCGATAACGGCAATAAAAACATACAATAGAAACCAATTATGCTGAATAATTTTTTTTATGGGTTGCAAAAGAATTTGTATAAGAAAAAAATATCCGGTGGCAATACAACTCAACACAATAAAACCCACAACACTATAAATACTGAGTGTAAAAAAATTAATAACATCAAAAGAAATTTGTGAATCAGAAACGAGGCTTCTTACAATATTGCCGCACAAAATAGTAATGGCAATCATTAAAAGAGACACAGCGCCTACGAATGCATATCTTTTAAATTTAGTATTGAAATTGGTTTCAACATATTGGAACCGGTAATGAAACCGTATAAAAAGCACCAGCCAGATAAACAACAAAGAATTTATAAGAAGATCGCCGAGTGAATGAAATATAAAATTATAACCATACACATCGGGACTGAATAATTCCAGTTGCTTAAAGTTGAGCGGTATCGGTAAAAAATAACTTAGCGTTCGCAGAGCAAGAATAGAAAGTATCAATATAAAAAATGAAGGCCAGAAGCCTTTTCGTTCATAATAAAATTTGGCAAGTTTCTGAATAAAAAAAAGTATGAGTATAGCTGCTAAAACCCGTAGCCATATTGAAATAACATTATCATGGCTTATGATATTATATTTAATCTGTTTGAGATAAAAAAGATTTTTCCCATGTATATTTTTAATAACAGTACGGGTAGGTGTGGCGCTTATATCGTATTCATTCTGGATATTACTGAGCGCCGTAAATGAATTGATAAGATATTTATTTTCGATATAATAATTCCATTTTACCGGTATCAGCGAAACGATTTCGTACAACAATCCATTAGCACTTTCATACGATTTCTTATTGATAACATACCAGCCATTCACCAGTTTTTTAAAATAATTTCCATCAGGTTTATTAATTACTGAAGAATCGGGAAGAATAATCTGGGTGTTCCAGAAGATAGGCTGCGGCTGGGCAAACGGAGTAATTTTATAAATAAAAATGAAATAATTTTTATCTACAAAATTGTTCAGTTCCTTTTCAGAATAAGAACCATTAATTACCTTATTTATTAAAGCAGTATTATTAAAAAAATGATCGCTTTTTTTTTGATTAGTTGTAATATTTTTTTGAATCGCTTTTTGAACCGCGTTAATATTGGATGCACCGCTCCAGTAATTATTTATGATAAATGCAATGGTAAATAACCACGCTGAAGCCAGCAGCAGGTAATTGTTTCTTCCGAAAAATGTATTGGCATTATAATTAAAAAACTTCACGATTTTGTTTTTTTAATTTCATTCCACATATTGTCCATTTCATTCAAACTCATATTGGCAAGATTGCGTCCTTTTTCTGCAGCAGTTTTTTCCATCATTGTAAAACGCTTTATAAATTTTTTATTGGTAATTTCCAAAGCATTTTCGGCATCCACATTTAAAAATCTTACATAATTAATTACAGAAAAAAACAGGTCGCCCGCTTCTTCTTCAATTTGAGAAATGTTGCCTTCATTTACTGCTTCTATTAATTCAGTTTTTTCTTCTTCAATTTTTTTCCATACTTGTTCTTTAGTTTCCCATTCAAAGCCCACTTGTTTTGCTTTTTCCTGCAAGCGCATGGCTTTTACCATTGCAGGTAAGGATTTGGGAACCCCACTCAATACTGATGTTTTACCTTCACTAAGTTTTATCTGTTCCCAGTTTTTCTTTACTTCTTCATCATCTTTCACGGTTATATTTCCATAAATATGCGGATGTCGTTTAATTAATTTTTCGCATATTGCATTGATAACTTCCTGCAATGAAAATTGTTTTTGTTCTTCTGCAATTTTTGAATAAAATACAATATGCAATAACAAATCTCCGAGTTCTTCTTTTATGCCTTTCCAATCTTTATCAGTTATGGAATCGGCAAGCTCAAAAGTTTCTTCGATAGTTTGCTGCCGCAGGGTGTGAATAGTTTGTTTTTTATCCCACGGGCATTTTTCACGAAGTTCATTCATAATGTTTATTAATCTTTCCAATCCATTTTCATATTGCAGCATAATAAATTTTTTGTTTCAAAATTTAATAAAAAGAATAACCTTTTCATTGTTTCAACTTTTTCAAAAAGCCTTGTATGGCAATATTTTTCAACAACTATCGTTTCCACAATTAAAGAAAATATTTTTATTTCTTTCTTTTAATAAATTATGGTTAAAAATACCAAACTAAATCTGCTTGCGAAATTATTCAGTTATTTTACAGTAATGAAAAATGATCCATTAAAATCCTTTCAACTTTATTTTGAGGTGATAAAAAAAACCATAATTTATTGCATTCCTTTTTTGTTGCTAACCTTTATTTTTTCTTTTCCTGCAACGGCGCAATATTATTATAAAGACATTTGGAACAACCAGCAATTGGTGAAAGAATTCAATATTTTAAAAAATAATAACATCACTACCATAAAAATTAAAAGCTTTGATGAGGATAATGAACCAAGCGATGGTTTTTTTTGTGAAAAGAAAATTAACAAAAGTTATTCGCAATCTCAGATGCTTTCCAAATCGAATGTTACAGGCCAGTCTTTATTGGTGTCGGATTATAATGCCAATGGCAAACCTATTAAAACAACAGACGATACGCCAACAACTAACAGTATTGCTGAATATGAATACAATCCCGACGGCCAGCTTAAAATATTAAAAACAATTACCAAAGGAGATAATGATTCTGAAAAAATCACAGAAACACACGAATACATTTATGACCAAAAAGGAAGCCTGGTATCCATGTTGCGTAAAAAAGGAGATGCTCTTATTGCTACCATTCATTTTGTAAGCGATGCCAATGGGAATATTATTGAAGAAGATGTGGAAGGAAAAAAAACTTTAGATAAAAAATATTATTATTATTATGATGATAAAAACCGGCTTACCGATGTAGTTCATTACAATGAAAATGCAGGCAGGCTGCTTCCTAATTATATGTATCAGTACAATGACAACAATCAGTTAACACAAATGATTTCAACAGAAGAAGGAAGCAGCAACTATTTGATATGGAAATACACGTATAACAATAAAAATTTACGGCAAACAGAAAAATGTTTTTCAAAAGAAAAACGTTTATTAGGAACTATTGAATATAATTATAATTAATTTGAAAAAACAGAGCGTTTTGTTACAGTTAATACAGCGTTAAACTGTCATAGTTTATCAATTTTATAAGTATCTCATAGGTTTAAATGTCGTCTAAATAATTAAAAATAAAAAAATGAAAAATATATACATAAGCCTTTCTTTAATAATAATGGGAGCGCTTAGTTCGTGCAGCGTTTCCAATTATCCACAAAGCTACGTGCCACAACAAACTTCTGATATTACTTATCAGCAATTCTATGATGATCTCAGCCCTTATGGCGATTGGGTTAATTATCAAAATTACGGTTACGTATGGGTTCCGGATGAAACGGGATTCAGGCCATATTATAATAACGGTCGTTGGATGTACACGGATTACGGATGGACGTGGGTTTCAAATTATAATTGGGGATGGGCTCCCTTTCACTACGGGCGTTGGCTATATGATAATTTTTATGGATGGATGTGGGTTCCCGGTTATCAATGGGCACCGGCGTGGGTTTCATGGAGAAGCAGCGGCGATTATTATGGATGGGCGCCTCTTGGCCCCGGCATGGATATAAATGCTAATTATGGCTACTCAAATTATGGCTTTAATATTCCATATAATAATTGGTCGTTTGTACCTCGCCGTTATATCAACAGCCCGCGAATAAATAATTATTATGTAGATCGCAGTCAAAATATAAACATAATAAACAATACCACAATTATAAACAATACAAGAATTATTAATAATAACAATAGATATATAACCGGCCCATCTACTTCTGATGTAGAAAGGAGTACGCATGAAAAAATAACTCCCGTAAAAATTGTGCAAAGAGGCAATCCGGGCGATGCAAATGTATCTGGCAACAGGTTAACAATGTACAAACCTGCTATAAAAGAAGTGCCACAACAAACCAATAACATTAAACCCGCTAAAATTTCAGATTTAAATAATGTAAAACTTCGTCATCAACAAATGTTAGAAGAAAACAATAGCTTGCCTGCAAAGGATAAAGAATTAAATTCTTCAAATACGCAAAAAAATAATACACCGCTTTTAAATAACCAAAACACTCCAGCCAACCCGGCTACAATTAAAAAAGAAAATCAACTTTTAAACAATGAAAAGTTGAATCGTGAAAAAGAAAATCAACAAAACATTCAACAAAATAATACTCTTCAAAACGAAAAATTAAATCGCCAAAATCCGCAACAAGTTCAGCAAAATGAAAATAATTTGCCGGTTCAAAAGCCATTATTAAATCGTGAAGAAATAAATAAAAATAATCAATTGAATAACCGGCATTTTCCTACGCCTGAAAATAATCAGCTGCCCCCTGTAAAAAATAATCCGCCGACAAAGGCTCGCAATTTTAATCAACCCAATAATGCTCCTGTAAATAAGCCGATGCTCAAGCAGCAACCTGTTAATGAAAATTCCCGGAATAATAATAATAATGTGCGAAGCTTTCAAAGAAATCAGCCGGTAAACAAGAACGTACAAAACAACCAACCTCCGCGCATGAATGAAAATTCAAGAGTTTTGCCGCCTCATCCAAGTCCACAAAAAAAAGATAAAATAGAATAATAAGAGCAATTACATTTTATAATAAAAGATACGGCGGCCGAAGGCCGCCGTATCTTTTATTAACCCATCAAAATTTGTATCTTATTAAAAAAAATTATCGTTCAACTTTGTAATAAATATTATACCGTTAATATCCCGCAGCGCTATCTTCACCACGCCCATCAGCAATGCCCACAATAGTTCCATCGGGCTGTATCATGATCACCTCCGTTCTTCCGATTCCATTTTTTTCGGATGTTTTATAACCCATTTTTTCTAATGCATCTACTACATTTTTATCAAAAGTATTTTCAACATACAATATATCGGGCAACCATTGATGATGAAACTTTGGTTTATTCACGGCGTCTTCCGGGCTCATTTTAAAATCAATGATGTCAATTAAAGATTGATACACGCTCGTTGGAATGGTAGTGCCGCCGGGCGTTCCTACAATTATCCAGGGAGTATTATTTTTTAAAACAATTGTAGGCGTCATGCTGCTGAGCATTCTTTTGTGAGGCGCAATAGCATTGGCTTCGGCGCCTACGGCGCCGAACATATTCGGAACGCCGGGTTTTACGCTAAAATCATCCATCTCATCATTCAATAAAAATCCTGCGCCTGCAACAACTACTTTACTACCAAACCATCCATTCAATGTAGTCGTTTCTGATACAGCATTTCCATCGTTATCTATCACATCAAAATGCGTGGTTTCATTTTTTTCATTATCAACTACACCTGCTTCTACATCTTTGCTGTTGCCCGCTTTGTCGGGTTCATAATCACTCATTCTTTTTTTAAGATAGGCATCCGCTACTAAAGTTTTTACCGGAACATTTACAAAATCAGGATCGCCTAAAAATTTTGCCCGGTCTGCAAAAGCACGCCGTTCCACTTCCG
>JAICZH010000184.1 GCA_025933775.1 Chitinophagaceae bacterium | reverse complement strand
TATGTGCGAAAGATCAATATCAAAATGCATGTGAGTTATAGAAGTTTGTCCGCCGGTAAACAGCATCGGGTATTTTTTTACATACCCTTTCATTAAATCTTCGGGCCATGTAAAATCCTAGATAAGCTGCGGAGCATGGTCAAAAATATTAAAAAGAAAAATACGCCATGCAGCCGGTCCTTTTTGAATCATATCAACATATTCGCCAAAAGTTTTATAATCGTCAGCAGTATTTATAGGCGTATAAGCATCGCTTTTTACATTGTTATAAAGCCCTACTTTTTTATCGCCCACAATTTTTTTAAAATAATCCCAAGTCCATTTGTTGTAAGCGGGCCACTGTTTTGCAAGGTCTGTTATTACCAAAGGTTTTTTAGGTAAATAATAATTTTTTTTAAAATCTTGCGGTGATATGGTTGCTATTTTATTTACTGGCTGTAATTGCATTCAAATATTTTTTTGACTTGCAAAAGTAATTATTCTTCAGGCTTCTTTTTGTCAAAAATTTTAATAGATTTTTTAAATTTTTTTTTTAAATAAAATATTTAAGAAGACATTTTTATATTTAACCTGCTTTAAAAAAACTAATAAGTGTTAGTTTTGAAAAATTGATTTTAAAAATGGGAAAAATAATTGCCAAAAAAAACAGTTCTAAAAAAGACGTGATAACAAAGAAGGCATCATTGCTTTTCAGAAAGAAGGGATTTCGTGCCACATCCATGCGCGATATTGCAGAAGCGATTGGCGTGGAAGCCCCGAGCCTGTATAATCACATCCGATCCAAAAATGAAATTTTAAAAGAAATTTGTTTCAACATTGCCCTGCAGTTTACCGATCATTTAAAATTAATTGAACATAGCAAACAATCGAATCTCGCAAAAATTGAAAACATTATCCGGTTTCACATAACTATGATGATTGAAGAATTTGAAAATGTTTACATTTCCGATCATGAATGGAAGCATCTACCAGAGCCATTTTTAACAGATTTTAAAAATCAAAGGCGAAACTACCGGTTACACCTATCCGCAATTTTGCAAAAAGGAATTGATAAAAAAGAGATCAATGATGTAGACCCGCATGTAGCAGTTCTCACCATCCTCTCTTCCATAAGCGGGATTGAAGGATGGCAAAGATCAGGTAAAAAAATTGATGCAAAATTGCTTGAAGAAAATATGGTTACGATTTTAATTAACGGATTAAAAAAATGATGATTGAGATTATTGAATTATTAAATTATGTTTTTTAAATGGCAATCCATTTTCATAAACTAACGGTGAAGGATATACGAAAAGAAACCAGTGATTGTGTTTCTGTGGCTTTTGATATTCCACAAGAAATAAAAAATGATTTTATTTTTAAGCAAGGACAAAACATTACAATTAAATTTAAAACCGGCGAAGAAGAAATACGGCGTTCTTATTCCATCTGCAGCAGCCCCGTTGAAAATGAATTACGTGTTGCTATAAAAAAAGTTTATGATGGCATGTTCTCCACTTTTGCCAATGAAAAATTAAATAAAGGCGATGCGCTTGAAGTGCTGCCACCTACGGGAACATTTTTTACGGAAACAAATATTGCAAACAAAAAGAATTATATTTTTTTCGCCGCAGGCAGTGGCATTACTCCTGTAATTTCTATTATAAAAACAATTTTCGATACAGAAAAACAAAGCAGAGTAACACTTATTTATGGCAACCGGAATGTTTCTTCTGTAATTTTTAAAGAACAGCTCGAAGCCTTGAAAGATAAGCATCTTCAGCAATTCACCTTAGTTTATATTTTAAGCAGGGAAAGAACGGAAGCCGATATTAATTACGGAAGAATAGATACTGAAAAATGTAAACAGCTTTCTAAAATAATTGATTACAATTCCGCCGATGAATTTTTTATTTGCGGTCCGGAGAAAATGATTTTTACCGTAAAAGATTTTTTAGAAAATATCGGAATTGAAAAAAATAAAATTCATTTTGAATTATTTACAACACCGCTCAGAGCGATTACAAAAATCAAAAGTTCCAAAAAAATTAATGAAGAAGAAGGGAGTGAAATAACTGTGAAAGCTGATGGACGAAGTTTTAATTTTAAATTGGAACATGACAGTAATAATATTTTAGATGCAGCCTTAGCGCAAGGAGCAGATTTGCCTTTTTCCTGCAAAGGCGGCGTGTGCACTACCTGCAAAGCAAAGCTAATAGAAGGTGAAGT
>JAICZH010000012.1 GCA_025933775.1 Chitinophagaceae bacterium | reverse complement strand
TAGTTTCAGTAGTAGAAATGAAACCACCGGGTTGCAAAAAATGTTGTTGCAAAATTTTAGCAACGCTTTCTGCCTGCGAGCCTGCAGATATTTCAAAAAATAAAGGAAAGCAGGCGGCAAGCGTTAATGAATTTTTTTGAGATGCTGTTTTATAATCATAATCAAAATAAAATCCTTTATCCTGGTTCCAGCAATATGCATCAATAGCTTTTTTTCTTGCGGCAGCCAATGAAATAAATTTTTCTGTTGATTCTTTATTGCCCGCTAATTGATATGCTTCGGCAATTGTTTTTTCAAGATGATATAAAAGGCAATTGAGATCAACGGGTATAATATCACAGGCATGAATACTCGAAAAATCATTTACATCTTTAAACCATCTTGAAGAAAAATCCCAGCCCGATTCACATGCTGCACGCAAATGACGGTACAATGTTTTTTTATCTTTTATATTCTGTGATAATTTTATTTCTTCTGCATAGGCTTCCGGCCGCGGAAAATTATTTTCATCCCAATAATGATTTAAAATACTTCCATCCGGTAAAAGCGTAACCCGGTTCACTGAAATATTATTTTCATTTAAATCTTCTATTCCATTCATCCAGAAATTATATTCTTTTTCAAGCCTTGGCAAATATTCTATTAAAATATTTTTACCTTTTTCTTCTGCTAACAATTGTATCATGCACGCAAAAAAAGGAGGCTGCGATCTTCCTACAAAATAATCGCGGTTACCATTGGGAATGTAGCCGATAAGATCAATCAGGTACGAAAAATCATTGATCATATTTTGTATCAAATCAATTCGCTTTGAAACCTGCAAGCCCAGCATAGTGAAATAACTATCCCAATAAAATATTTCCCTGAAACGCCCGCCAGGCACAATGTATGGCTCAGGTAATTTAATGAGTGAATCGTGCGTATCTTCCGGAATAAGGGTAAGCACATCCCATAACTGTTCTACATGCGCTTCCACAGAAAGCGTGGAGTCACTTTTATAATGCGATGATATTGGTTTTGGTTCTTCAAAATATTCATGAACAAAAAATGAAAGATTAAAGTTGGGTTCATTTTTTTGTTCTTCATAACGGTCACGGATATACGCTAATTCTTTTTTTGGTGTACAATCCACAAAAGTTTTACTATCAGAAAAAATTTTTTGCAATTGAACTTTTTCAAATAATTCTCCCAATAAAAAAATATGATCTATTGCCATTACTTTTTTTATAAATATTAATGAATCACATCAGGATTAATAACAGGCTCCATAACTGGTTTTCTTTGCAATCTTTTAAAAATAAAAAGAGATACAATTAATATAGTTATTGGAACCAATGTAAAATAAAATGCGGTTTGTCCATTGTATTTATCAAAAATATAGCCGGTAATTAATGAGCCCGTGGTGCCGCCTATCGCCGAAAAAATAATGATCAGTCCAGACATTATTCCATGCTTGGGTTTTGGCAGCGAGGTTAATATTACTGAATTAATAGCAGGATAAACCGGCGCCAGCAATAAACCAATTAAAGGAAAAATATATGCAGCCACAGGCGCATTAAGCCATCCGTGAATGATGTTTTTACCAGCTTCATCTTGGGCAAGCGGCATTGCAATTATTACCAGCAATGCTGCTAATAATAAACATCCGATTATTACATAAAACCAGTTCAGCTTTTTTAAAATTACTCCTGCAAAAAATCTTCCTAATGCTGTGGAACCCGCAAGAATACTGCCCATCTGTATGCTTAGCACAGCAGGCAATAGCAATACTTTATTATTAAATGTTGGTAAAAAATTTTGAATACTTTGTTCAATCAATACATAAAAAAATGCAGAGAAAATAAATGCAAGCACAATGGGTTCGCTCATTAATTTAAACATATCAATAAACTTAGGTGAAACCGGTTTTCCATCTTCTACCTTTGCCGCCGACTCATCAAGCGGCGCAGATAACAATAAAAAAAATGCTATCAAACACAAGCCTCCCAATAAATAATATGCATTCAACCATGAGGTGGATTGCGGATTAGCATTATCAACAAATGCGCCGAAAATAAAATACAAAGAAAGATTGCCCACCATAAAAAATGATTCAATAAAATTCATCAGGCTGATGTGCTCTTTTGAATCGCGGGTAACAATGCCAATCGTACTATACACACTCATTTTTATTAATGCAAAACATGAGCCTACGGCAACAAATAATAATTTAATGCTCATGAAACCCGGCGTATTGGGAATAATAAAACATACCGCTGTAATGATGGCAAGTGCAAACAGCATCGCACGTTTATAACCAAACTTTGCAATGTAAGATGCAATTAAAAAAGATACAATGGCAATGCTCAGGTCTTTGCAGGGGTCAATCCATGCAGCGGCTTTTTTACTAATGCCAAAATTATTTTGCACTTGTAAAATAGCAATGCCGGAACTATTTAATAGAATGGCAAAAACAAAATAATTAATGAAAAGCGACAGTTTTATTCTCCAGTTGTGCATAAGCGACTCGTTAGAATTAATAAAACCGAAATATACAAATATTAATTTTACCAAAGATGCTTTAATCTTGTACGAAGTTTCATCAAGCCATTTCTATTTTCAAACTGCGTTTATGCGTTACCGTTAGTTGATTTATTTTTAAAACTTATTTTTCAAAAATATTGTGAAATAATTTTCCTAAAGATTATAAAAAGACCGGGTGCGGTTTACTCTCAAATCGCGCAGCAGCGCAGATCTGGGAGCGATGTTAATGCTGAAATACCGGTATATGCCTACCGGCGAAAGAGAGATACCCAGTGACCAACAATGCATATCTCTTGAAAGCGTTGCAGAAATAGTATTGAGCTGGCCCGCGGTAATATTATAATAACCGTTTACCGAAGCTTGCCATTTTTTGGTGATTCCTAATGTTCCTCCAAAATTTACATTTTGCGAAAATGAAGTAACGTATCCTTGCGGCACTATAAAATTTTTTGAATAAGTAAGCGAGTAAGAAAGATTCACCGACCATGGAATACTGAAATCTGTAAATTCGCCCGGGTTGTTTCTAATATAAGCCGCTTCTGCATCGTATTGATCCTGGGTGTAACCGATATCATTGGGCAAGCTGGTATTCGATGTAAGCTCTGTTGTTTTAGAACCGTCTTTTTTAGTGCCTCCCTGAAGTTGAGTTGACATAGAAATGTTTCCCGTTATGAGCCGGCCCAAAGTGAGGATTTTATGTTTCCATACCAAAGTTTTTATTCGATGGCCCTGTGCATCTATTTCATAAGGATCTAAAATGCCGCTTGCTGTAATATTTATTTTGTTGAATAAATTCGTTCTTAAAGAAACCGGAAAATCGCTCAAAGGAAAACTAAGCGAATCCGCAAAAAAGTTATAACTGCCATTAATGCTTAATCCATCGAGAATGGAAATTTTCTTAATTGCATTTTGGCCCGTATCTTTTTTATTACGCACTTTCATAGAAATATTATTGTCTATACCAAATGTGAGTCCGCCAAATCTTCCCGGCGAATAAGGATTAAAAATATTATTGCGCTGGTAAACGGAAAACTGTTGCTTATGGCCTGCCGTATCGTATTGAGCATAATAAAAACTATTTTTATTAAACTCAGGCCGGTAGCTTAAACCCAGTGTGGGCGTTATTTCGTGACGGATTGCTATGATCTTCGCATCTTTCTTTTTAGCAGTTATTAATCCAAAAATTCTGGTAGAAATATTTAGCCCGAAAGACATTTGCCTTGCGGTATAGAATCCTTTTTGAACGGAAGTATCTAATTTTTGCCTGGCAGTATCCCAGGTAAATCTGGTTTTTGTTTGAAACCAGGTTTCATCATAGCTAACAGCAGGGCCTATTTGAAAAGCGCCGATTTGCGGAAGCGATAACGAAATTGGCACCGAATGATGGAAACCAAATTGAAGCGTGTCTTTTATTTGCTGAAAAATGTTGGGCAACGTATCATAAAATGAAAAACGATTTTGTGCGCTTCCATTGTATGCGATGCCGATATTTTCGTACCACTTTGGCTGGCCTGCCGATTCTTTTTTTCTGAAAGGATAAATGGTGGCGACATTATAAGCTACATCGGGAAGATTAATGTTTATGATTCCTAAATTAGTATTCTGGTTGTGATTGGCTGTTACCGTTAAGTTGGATGACTTCCATGTTTTAGAATAAGCAATTGACGACTGCAGTTGGTTGGAATAATTGAGCAAAGGCGCATCCGGAACATTCCTGTTGTACTTGCTGCTTCCGGCATTTACATTGGCAGTGAAAGAAACGCCCGGCCTGGCTTTGGTATCCATAGAATGCGTCCATGCAATATGATAGCTGGTATTTCGTGAGAAGTCGGGATCGCCTTTAAAATTATTATTAAATCGTTGATAGTCGAACGAAAATGTGCCGCTATAACGATAATTTTTTTTATATCTCGGGTTCACGCTAAACATTATTCCGCCATACGAATAAACACTTCCGCGAAAAATAACATCCCAGTAATCACTGATTACTTTATAATAACCGAGGTTTTCAAGTCCAAGACCTCTTTGCTGGTTTGTTGTAAAAGTTGGTTCTAATAAACCGGAATGTCTTTCCTGGTTGAGCGGGTAAATGCCAAAACGAAAATAAATAGGAACAGGCACTCCTTCAAACTCTGGATGCACGGGGCCGGTAATAGCCACTTTATTATTGATAAATTTTATTTTATTACTTACAAATGCAAAATGCGGCGTATCAAGATTGCAGGTGGTAAATCTTCCGCGGTAAGCATAGAAAACATTATTGTTTACTTTTTTTATCGTTTGCCCATATACATACATTTCTCCCTGCGTGGTATAAGTGCTTTTAGTAATTCCTTTGCCGCTCTTCATATTAAATTTTATAGAATCACTTTCCGATTTAAAATCGCCTTGCGTATAGGTGGGCAATGCAATTACTTTACCGGCGCTGTCTCTTTTTATTGATGCTGTAATATTTCCCGTTTGCTGGTCGAGTGTAATGATAGGAGCTACGAGATTATTATCTTTATAATCGGTGGTTGCTTTTTGTCCGTAAAGCGTAATGGTTTTTGCGGGAACATTTACCACCATTGAATCTTCTGCAGTATATTCTATTACCGTATCGGGTGCATTTTTGGATGTGGCATATTTCAAAGTATCAGCAGTTTTTTTTAATGCAGAAGTATCTGTTGAAAGAGAATCCTTTTTATTTAAATGAATTGTATCTCCTCCAACAATTTTTTGGGGCAAAGTATCGTTTTCAGATTTTAGCTTTTTATCAACAGGAATATTTTTTTTCTTTGCTGGAATTATCGTGTCGAAAGAAGAAGTTGATAAAGTGTAGGAAGGATGATAATTTTTTTTGTTTCTGCTTTGAACTGTTGAAATACATACAATCACAATCATTAATGCCAATATGTATTTTGCGCTAAATTTGTTTATCATATTCAATAGCAGTAGAAACAAAAATAGAACTTATCCAATTAACGTTTTGTGAAGATTATAAAACCAAAATTACCGATCCATTAAAACCATTAAATAAATGTTTGTATTAAAAAAATCGTATCCTGTTTTTCTTCTTTGTTTCTCAATCTTTTTTTTGTTGAACGAAACAAGCCAAGCTCAATCGCCCAGGAAAATTAGAACCATTATTGTAGATGCCGGGCACGGCGGCGCAGATTATGGAGGACAAAGCGAATATGAAGGCTCTTTAAATTCTAAAGAAAAAAATATTACATTGGCTATTTCACTAAAGCTCGTAGAAGAATTAAAAAAACAAATGCCCGATGTAAATATAGTGCCTACACGCACTACCGATATTTATCAAAATCCAAGAGAAAAGGCCCGAATAGCCAACGAAAATCATGGCGACCTTTTTGTTTGTATTCATGCAGATGCAGTAGTTTTAAAAACAACTTCACGAATTATTGGTCATCACAAAGAAACTTATTACACTACAAAATATACAGGCAAAGGAAAAAAAAGAAAAAAAATACGAACCGCCCATACTCACATCGTGCCTACCAGGCAATATTATAAACTGCCCACTTCACGCAAAGGCACGAGCACGCTCATTTTGGCTTCGCATAAAACCAGCGCTAAAATAGAAGCATTAGAAGCCAGCGATATGCAATTTGAAACCGATGCCAACGACAGTACTTTAGATATTAATTACGATAGCCCCGAATGGAAAGCCAGCGCACTTTTATATACACAAAAATATTTTAACCGCAGCTATCAGTTAGCTTTCGATGTGCAAAACGAAATTGATTCCATTGGAAGAAATAATCTCGGTGTATGGCAACGTCAAAAAGGAATTTGGGTATTGCAGGCAACACAAATGCCGGCGATATTAATTGAAACAGGCTTTATTGATAATTATGAAGATGAAAGATATCTTGATAGTGATAAAGGCCAGCAGGAAATTGCTGATTGCATTACCCGAGCGCTTATTAAATATAAAAGCCAGGTTGAAACAAAAGCCGCCCTCAATGCCGATGCGACTGCAACCAAACAATAAGTATTATTGCTTTGAAAATTAAAATATATTCACTGCTTAAAAATTTCTCCAGAAATTGTTGATGAATTTTTATTGAGCAAAGGAAAACTGTGCGCCGCCAAAGTTTTATTATTTTCGCAATGTTGATTGTATCGTTTTATTACGGTGAAGTGTAAACCCGTTTTATTACCAAATAAAAAAACATGAAAATTAATAACGAAACGAAAATAGGTGTAATGGCAGTTGTAGGAATTGCATTACTGATATTTGGATTTAATTTTCTTAAAGGCACCGGTCTTTTTAAAAAAGAAAAACATATCTATGCCGTATATCAGGATGTACAGGGGCTTAACAAATCAAACCCGGTTGTAATTAATGGGGTGCAAATTGGAAGAGTTGGAAACCTCGATGGCGGAAAAGATATGAGAAGAATTGTTGTTACGGTTAATCTTACCAAAGATGTAAACATTCCCGATAATTCTTTAGCGGTTATTAATCCTAATCTTTTGGGAAGTCCCACACTTGAAATACAATTGGGCAGCGCTACTACTTATTTAAAAAATGGTGATACGTTATTAACCACTCTTAGCAGCGGCGCTTTTGATGAAGCATTGAAAGTGATCAACCCTGTTTTATACGAAGTGAGAAATTCTGTAAAGTCGCTGGACTCGGTGCTGCACGTGGTTACGGGCGTTTTTGATCCATCTACAAAAAATAATATTAAACAAATAGTTGCCAATTTAAATACCATCACGTCTTCTTTTGCATTATCTGCTGCTTCTTTGCAGCAAATGCTCAATATGCAAAACGGCGCATTGGCAAGTTCGCTTAATAATGTAAATGCTTTTACAGCCAATCTTACAGCCAACAATAAAAAACTTGACAGCATTTTGGAAAATGCTAAAATAGCTTCAGGTAAATTGGCTGCAATTGATTTTGAAAAAACATTGGATACTTTAAATATCGCCATAGAAAATTTCAAAAAAGGTTCAGATAAAATTAACAGTAAAGATGGCACCATCGGTTTACTTTTGAATGATAAAAAATTGTACGACAATTTGCAATCAACCGCCAATAAATTAAATATACTCGTTGATGATATAAGGGTGCATCCGCGGCGTTATTTGAATGTTTCCGTTTTTGGCAAAAAAAGTAAAGGCGATTATCTCACGGCTCCCTTAGTTGATGATACACTAAAAGTGATTAAAAAATAAGGATGGTCACGCCGGTAAAAATCAGTTTCATTATTTTATTGTTGCTGGTAAGTTGTGTTTCATTTTCGCAAATCATTACTCCGCCTCCGCCTGACACTGCAAAAACAAATGCCGATACTGCAAAATCTAATGCTGATTCTGTAAAAGAATTTGAAATCATTCGAGGGCCAAGCATGCGTAGCATTTATGTGGATTCATCAACTACCCTGCAAACCATTGCCGGCGGAGCTATTGTAAAGCAAGGCGATGTTTTATTTAATGCCGATAGTATTGCCATAAACCCCACCACGCATATTGCTGAAGCTTTCGGAAATGTTCATATTAACCAGGGCGACACGATACAAACTTATGCGCAGTATTTAAAATATATCGGTACAGATAAAACTGCTTATTTGAAAAATAATGTAAAACTTACTGATAAAAAAGCTACCCTCTTTACACAAAATCTTGATTACAATTTAGAAACAGGAATTGGAAATTATCACGATGGCGGAAAAGTGATCAATGGAAAAACTACCATCACCAGCAGTGATGGAACATATTATGCCGATACCAAAGATGTATATTTTAAAAACAATGTAATAGTAAATGAGCCAAAGAATCACATTACCACTGATTCGCTTTTATACAACATGCAAACGCAGGCATCTAATTACACCGGCAATACACATATTGTAAATAAAGAAGTAAATATTTATACCACACAAGGCACTTATGATTTTAATACAGGCAATGCATTATTTACAAGTCGCACTGCTGTGAAAGACAGCAGTGGCAGGGTTTACATCGCTAACAACATGGCGCTCGATAATAAATCGGGCATTGCACAGCTCGAAGGAAATGCAATTGTAAAAGATTCTGCCGGCGGGTATACGGTTCTTTCCAACCAGATTTTTTTAAATAAAACCAACAACTCTTTTCTCGCTACCAGGAAACCGGTTTTAATTATTAAACAAAAAGACGACAGCATTTATGTAGCGGCCGATACTATATTTTCGGGATTCTCAACCGTGGTAAAAAATGAAAAATTTATTTTAAAAAAAGATTCTACCGTTTCGGATTCTTTACTAAAAAAATTGAGAACAGATACCACAATGAATGCAGACACGATGCACAATATTAAATATCCTCCTTTAAAGAATGAAAAAGATTCATCTTATCACCTGGCTCATGTGATAGATTCACTTAATGCTCAAAAAAATATTCAGAGCAAAAAACAAATATTAATTGATTCTTCCAAAACGGTATTACAAAAAGATTTATCTCAATTGCATGAACAAAAAATTGATTCATTAAATGAACAAATAAAAAAATTGAAAGAAAAAAATATTGAAAATAAAAATATTCTTTTAAAAGATTCTTCCGGAAAAATTTCTCCAATCAAAGATTCAACGCTGCATAATATTTCTGATTCAATTATAAAACAAAAAAATATTTTTTCAGCAAATAAAAAAGATTCTGCATCGAAAGATTCTTCCAGATATTTTCTTGCATTTCATCATGTGCGCATTTATAACGATTCGTTGCAAAGCGTTTGCGACAGCCTTTTCTTTTCTGCAAAAGATTCTGTTTTTCGTTTGTTTTATGATCCTGTTATCTGGAGCGGCCATTCGCAAATTACCGGCGATACTATTTTTTTATACACCAAAAATAAAAAAGCCGATCGCTTGTATGCATTCGATAAAAGCATGATTATAAATAAAACCACACAGGGTTTTTATAACCAGATTGCAGGAAAAACAATCAACGGATATTTTATAAATGGCGCCATTGATTATGTGCGTGTAAAAGGCTCGCAGGCCGAAAGTGTTTATTATGCGCAGGATGAAGACAGCGCCTACCTTGGCATGAACCGCGCTACCGGCGATGTAATTGATTTATATTTTAAAAACGATGATTTGCAAAAAGTGCTTTTTGTAAACGATATAAAAGGAAAATTTTACCCGATGAAAGGAATTCCCGAAGATCAGAGATATTTAAAAAATTTTATCTGGCTCAATGATAAAAGACCAAAAAATAAATTAGAATTATTTGAGTAAACCATCTAAACTATCTAAACTCATCATCATTAGTCGTTAGCTTCAAATCGGGAAATAAACAAACAATCATAAGCGTGGCACAACTTAGTGTAAGAATTAATAAACCAATTTTTTTTTCAGGGCAATAACCCTGGTAACACGAAGTAAAAAGAATATAAGTTCTTATTAAATAACCGGTGTTCAAGGCGCATATAAAAATATGCGTTCTTTTTGCCCATATTTTATTGAGCGAAATCAATACCACAGAAATCAACGCAACGCTGATAAAAATTATTCCCGGTTTTCCATACGTATTTTGTTCAGAAAAAAATCCCGTAAAATTTTTATGAAGATCAGGATAATAAGCCCACGGCAAAAAGCAGCTTATGAATAATAACACGCACGCCAGCCACCCGATGTTTTTATAATACTTCATGCTTTAAAAATAAAATGCAGTCTTTAATTTTTTAATTGGCTGCAAAAATATGTTTTTAAACCTATCTGTTATTACCGGTTTATTTAATACATTTCAAAACATTTTAATTCAACTTTCCAACTCTTCAACAATTCTTAATTATCAATTATATTTGCAACTCTCCAAAGGATTCCTTTGGACAAATTTTTAAAAATAAATGAAAGAAGTAGCATTCAGAGAAGCATTGCGCGAAGCAATGGTAGAAGAAATGAGAAGAGATAAAAATGTTTTTTTAATGGGTGAAGAAGTTGCTGAATACAACGGCGCTTATAAAGTAAGCCAGGGAATGCTGGAAGAATTTGGCGAAAAAAGAGTAATTGATACGCCAATCTCCGAATTAGGATTTACGGGAATAGCCGTTGGCGCTGCACAAAACGGCCTACGCCCGATTATAGAATACATGACCTGGAACTTTGCAAATCTTGCATTGGATCAAATTTTAAATACTGCTTCAAAGATGCTTGCTATGAGCGGCGGACAGGTTGGTTGCCCGATTGTATTTCGCGGACCAAATGGAAGCGCCGGTCAATTGGGTGCGCAACATTCCACAGCTTACGAATCATTGTATGCAAATATTCCCGGATTAAAAGTGATCTCAGTAAGTAATCCTTACGATGCAAAAGGTTTATTGAAAAGCGCCATCCGCGATAATGATCCGGTAATTTTTATGGAAAGCGAAGTAATGTATGGCGATAAAGGAATGATTCCTGAAGAAGAATATTTAATTCCGATTGGCAAAGCAAAAGTAGTGCGTGAAGGAAATGATGTTACCATTGTTTCATTTAATAAAATGATGAAAGTGGCGCTGGGCGCAGCTGACGAGCTGGCAAAAGAAACTATAAGCGCTGAAGTTATTGATCTCAGAACCATTCGCCCGATGGATTGGCAAACTATTTTGGAATCGGTTAAAAAAACAAACCGGCTGGTGATTGTGGAAGAGCAATGGCCTTTTTGTTCCGTATCTTCTGAAATTGCTTATCGCATACAAAAAGAAGGATTCGATTATTTGGATGCGCCTGTAAGACGAATCACTTCTGCTGATGCGCCGATGCATTATGCTCCTAATCTTGTTGCTTTATATTTGCCTGATGTTCCCCGCACCGTGAATCTTGTGAAAGAAGTGATGTATATGAAAAAATGAGTTGGATTTATTAATAATTTGCAATTAGCAAAAAAATCTAAACTTTCTAAACCATCTAAACAAAAAATTTAATAAAAAAAACCTCATGCTAATTACTAAACGATTTGTATGTTGGTTAAATGCAATATAACGGTGATGCCTATACGAAGTTTTTTATTTAAATAATATTTTATGAATACAGGAAATTTTTATTATCCGCTTCCGCACAATGAACCTGTATTAAATTTTGCTCCCGGAAGTAAAGAAAGAGAATTAGTAAAAAATACTTTAAAAGAATTAAAAAGTAAAAAGACTGATGTGCCGATGTACATCGGCGCAGATGAAGTGCGTACCGGAAATAAAATTGAAATTCATCCGCCGCATGAAAAAAATTTTACGTTAGGAAGTTTTCATTCGGGGAATGCATCGCATGTGAAAAAGGCTATCAATGCGGCTTTGAAAGCAAAAGATAAGTGGGCAAATACAAGCTGGGAAAACCGCGCTAATATTTTTTTAAAAGCGGCAGAACTTCTTGCAACAAAATATCGTCCTTATATTTTAGCAACTACAATGCTCGGACAAAGTAAAAATGTGTACCAGGCAGAAATTGACGGCGCATGTGAGTTAATAGATTTTTTAAGATTCAATGTTCATTTTTTAAGTGAGATTTATAAACAGCAACCGCAAAACAGCGCAGGTGTTTACAACCGGATGGAATATCGCCCGCTCGAAGGTTTTGTGCTTGCAATCACTCCGTTTAATTTTACAGCAATCGGCGGTAATCTTCCAACATCAGCAGCGATGTGTGGAAACGTAGTTGTGTGGAAATGCGCCAACACACAGGTTTACAGCGCACAAATGTTTATGCGTATTTTAAAAGAAGCCGGCTTGCCTGATGGTGTTATTAATTTAATTTTTGTTGATGGTCCGACACTTGGTGAAGTTTGTTTCAATCATCCTGATTTTGCAGGCATTCATTTTACCGGAAGTACCGATGTGTTCAACTCGATGTGGCAAAAGATTGGAGAGAATACAAAAATTTATAAATCTTATCCAAGAATAGTTGGTGAAACCGGTGGTAAAGATTTTGTGCTCGTTCATAAAAGCGCTGATGTGGATGTAGTGGTTACAGCCCTTTGCCGTGGCGCATTTGAATACCAGGGACAAAAATGTTCTGCTGCTTCTCGAGCTTATATTCCATCAAATCTTGCAGCGCAAATAAAGAAAAAATTAGTTGCAGAAATAAAAACCATGAAGATGGGAAGCGTGGAAGATTTTTCAAATTTTATTAATGCAGTGATTGATGAAAAAAGTTTTGATAAGATAGAAAATTATATTAAGCAGGTAAAAAAAGATAAAGCTGCAAAAATATTAGTTGGTGGAAAATGTGATAAAACAAACGGGTATTTTATAGAGCCAACTGTAATTTCGAGTACGGATGCCCGTTATATTACCATGTGCGAAGAATTGTTTGGCCCGGTGCTTACCATTTATGAATATGATGAAAATAAATTTGAAGAAGCTATTAAATTAGTTGATTCCACCTCGCCTTATGCGCTCACCGGATCGGTGATTGCGCAGGATCGTTATGCGGTGGATTTGGCAACAAAAAAACTTGTAAATGCCGCGGGTAATTTTTATATAAATGATAAACCAACAGGCGCTGTTGTAGGCCAGCAGCCATTTGGCGGCGCAAGAGCCAGCGGCACCAATGATAAAGCTGGAAGCATTTTAAATTTATATCGCTGGTTGAGTGCAAGAACTATTAAAGAAACTTTTAATCCAGCAGTAAATTATCGTTATCCGTTTATGGATGAAGAAAACCAATAACATTTTTTTATTACACGAATTGGATTTTGAAGATATGAACTAAGAAAAAAGAAGAAAATAAAAACCAATGATAAAGATTTTCTATATTATTGCTGGCATCGTTTTAATCTCTTTTAACTTAAAATTTGACTATGACATGGCACGAGATTATAATGGTGGTGTGAGGTATTCTTTTTCTATATATATGAATGTTTGGTGCTTTCTTGCGTTTAATCTATTTCTTTTTATTGGGATAATATTATTGATAGTGGCTTTTGGTGTGCAACCAAAAAAGTTAAATCGCATATAGTTTCATTTTTTTTTGGGCTATCTTGCTCCAACTTTTGTATATAAGAAAATAATTCGTGTAATTAAAAGTGAAAACGATTCTCAATAAATATCAATTACAAATTACCATTGAACGATTGGCTTACCAGTTGGTTGAAAATTATGATGATCTTTCTTCAGTAGTTTTAATCGGCATACAACCGCGTGGTATTTTTTTATCTGATAAAATTTTTGACCAGTTAAAAAAAATAAAACCTGATAATCCGGTTCATTATGGCAAGATGGATATAACTTTTTACAGGGATGATATTCGAAAAGAATTGCATCAGCCCAGCCAGACAAATATTTCTTTTTCTGTTGAAGATAAAAATGTAATTCTTATTGATGATGTTCTTTATACCGGCAGAACGATACGTGCTGCACTGGATGCATTGCTCGATTTTGGAAGACCGAAAAAAGTAGAGTTATGTGTTTTAATCAATCGCAGGTACAGCCGCCAGTTACCCATCCAGCCCGATTATTGCGGCAAATCAATTGATTCAATTATTTCTCAAAAAGTAAAAGTGGAATGGGATAGGGAAGAAGTGGTTTTGTATTAAAAAAATTTGTATTGATAATAATCTTAATCCCAAGATCACCAAATCCAAAAAATCCCAATTCAGACAAATTTTTTTATTTAGCTTTGCCCTTTAATGCAACTTTCTACCAAACATCTTCTCGGCATTAAAGATTTACAACTCCGCGATATTGAATTAATTCTTTCTACTGCTACTGAATTTAAAGAAGTATTACAAAGACCTATAAAAAAAGTTCCGTCACTTCGCGATACTACTATTGTTAATTTATTTTATGAAAATTCTACCCGTACCAGAATTTCATTTGAGCTGGCAGAAAAAAGATTAAGCGCTGATACACTAAATTTTACAGCTTCCGGTTCATCGGTTTCAAAAGGTGAAACTTTATTGGATACAGTAAATAATATTTTATCCATGAAAGTGGATATGGTGGTGATGCGGCATAGTGCAAGCGGCGCTCCTCACTTTTTGGCAAAACATATTCCAGCTGCCATTATAAATGCAGGCGATGGAATAAATGAACATCCAACGCAAGCATTGCTTGATGCATTTTCAATAAAAGAAAAATGCGGGGCTCTCGAAGGAAAAAAGATTGTTTTGATTGGCGATATTATGCATTCGAGGGTGGCATTGAGCAATATTTATTTATTAAAAAAAGCAGGCGCAGAAGTAATGGTAGCCGGGCCGCCCACTTTAATTCCTAAACACATCAGTAAAGCATTTGACATTCGTGTTGAATACAATCTAAAAAAGGCATTGCAATGGTGCGATGTCGCTAATGTGTTGCGGATACAATTAGAACGGCAAAACCAGGTTTTATTTTCTTCGCTTCGCGAATACAATCTTGCTTATGGCGTAAGTAAAAAAATTTTAGAAAGTATTAATAAAGAAATTGTGATTCTTCACCCGGGCCCGGTAAACAGGGGAGTGGAAATTGACAGTGATGTAGCAGATTCAAAACAATCTATCATTTTACAACAAGTAGAAAACGGTGTTGCAGTACGAATGGCGGTACTTTATTTACTTAGCAATAAACAAAATTTTAATTAATACTTTTTACATTACACGAATTTTAAAACACGAATTACACCAATTAGTTTTCGGAATTTGTTATTGTATGTTTATTTAAAATTAATTCGTGTAATTAGCAAAAATTCGTATAATCAATTTCGACATTTTATTATACTTTAAGCCTAAAATAAATTTATCATGGAAAGAATTTGTTTATTTCCCGGAACATTTGATCCGGTAACGCTTGGGCACACTGATATTATTAACCGGGCGCTTCCATTGTTTGATAAACTTGTTATTGGCATTGGCCGCAACAGCAATAAAACCGCTATGTTCAGCGAAGGACAAAGGCTTGCGTGGCTGAAAGAAATATATAAAGATGAACCAAAAATTTCAGTGCTTGCTTATGATGGATTAACGGTTAATTGTTGCAAAACAGTTGGCGCTGATTTTATCTTGCGGGGAATACGTTACGTAAATGATTTTGAATATGAAAAAGCAATTGCCGATATGAACAGGAGTCTTGAAAATGTTGAAACAATTTTTTTAACCTGTCTTCCAAAGTTTACATCCGTTGCAAGCACATTGGTGCGTGATGTAATCCGCAATGGTGGCAATGTTGCACAATTTCTTCCCGATACGGTAAAAAAAAATATTAAATAATGTCTATCTGGTTTGATAAAAGCATAACGCTTGCAAAGATCAAAGATTTTGGAAGAGATTCTATGGCAGGTTTCCTGGAAATGGAATGGAGTGCAATTGGAGATGATTTTTTGCAAATAAAAATGCCTGTGAATGAAAAAACAAAACAACCTTATGGATTTTTACATGGCGGCGCTTCATGCGCATTGGCAGAAACGGTGGGAAGTGTTGCCTCTGCATTGGTAATTGATTTAAATAAATTTTATTGTGTGGGCCTTGAAATAAATGCCAATCATCTTAAAAGTGTAATGAGTGGAATTGTTATGGGAACCGCTACTGCGCTTCATTTGGGAAAGACAACTCACGTGTGGGATATAAAAATTTGTAATGAAAACGAAGTGCTTGTTTGTATAAGCCGGTTAACGGTTGCAATTATTCCAAACAATAAATTTTTTAAAAATAAACCGGATAGAATTAATCATTAATATTTTTTAAAACAGATAGGATTGTAGGATACGTATTATCCGTATAATTTTTTAAATCTTCTTTTTTTACCCAACGAATATCAGTAATGTCTTCTTCTGTTTGCGGAATAAGTGGCTCGCTTTTTTTTGCATTCATTAAAAACCAATGCGATTCTTTGAGAATATGTTTTCCATATTCTACATAAGTATGATAAGTAATTTCAATTTCTTTTCCTGTCTTTATTTTTTTTAATCCGGTTTCTTCTTTCACTTCTCTTACTGCGCATTCAACTAACGTTTCGTCCGCATCCATCTTGCCTTTTGGAAGATCCCATTTGCCTCTCCTGAAAATGAGGAGTATTTCATCAGCATCGTTTTTTATAAGACCTCCGCCGGTTTTTACTAATTTAAAATGTTTAAAAAATTCTTTTTTTAGTTTATTAAAATTTTCATTAAAAATTATTCCTGCATGAAATTCTTTTTTATCTATTTCATGCAGCAATGAATTGATGGCTGCATTAGAAATTTCATCAACAAATATCGCATCGGGATGATGCTTTACTGAATCAATTTCTTTACTGAAAGCATCGCATAAATAAACAGGTTTATTGCCAAAATAAATTGTTATGTAGCTCATAGCTTATATCTTCGCTGCATGGATAATAGAAAAGCAGTTGCTGAAAAACTTTTACAAATTAATGCAATTAAATTAAGTATTGAAACACCTTTTACATGGGCAAGTGGCTGGAAAAGCCCAATCTATTGCGACAATCGAAAAATCCTTTCATTTCCATACATGAGAGATTTTATTAAATCAGAAATGTGTAATCTGATTTTTCAATCGTATAAAGATGCTGAAATGCTTGCCGGCGTTGCAACTGCGGGTATCGCATGGGGAGCTATGGTAGCTGATCAATTGAAACTTCCCTTTATTTATGTAAGACCCAAACCAAAAGAACATGGACTGGGAAACCAGATTGAAGGATTTTATGAAACAGGAAAAAAAGTAGTGATAATTGAAGATTTAATTTCTACCGGCAAAAGCAGTCTGCAGGTGGCTGAAGTTTTAAAAAATGCCGGATTGCAAATTGAAGGAATGGTTTCTATTTTTAATTATGGCTTTAAAGAAGCCAAAGATTCATTTAAAAATGCAAACATTTATCTTCGCGCCCTTACTGATTATGATTCACTCATTACTTTGGCAATTGAAAAAAGTTATGTAAGTGAATCAGATCAGAATACCTTGTTAAACTGGCGTGCAAATCCTGCCGGTTGGAAGGTGGATTCTTAGATTTGTAAAAATATTTCCAGTTGAAAACTATTTTACTTACTGCCTTGTTGTTAATTGCTTTTACTATGGCAAGTATTGCCCAACAAACAAAGAAAGTTGTTATTAAAACTCCGGGTGTACAATGTGAAGCCTGTAAAACCCGGATTGAAAATCATCTTGCACATGAAGATGGCGTAGCATCAGTAAAAGCTGATTATCGCAACCACACAGTTACTTTTGTATATTATACCGATAGAACGAATGTTGAAAATCTTAAAACAGCGTTGGCAAATCTCGGCTATGATGCAGATGATGTAACCGCCGACCCTGATGCTTATAAAAGACTTCCGATAACTTGTCAACATCTTACGCAGCCTGCGCCTTCCAAAAAATAATTTATTTAAAATAAAGAAAAAGTCTCCTTTGTCTCATAATTCACCGGCAGGCTCATAAATACATTTGCTTTTCCGATTTTTAACCTGCCCGTTAATTTTACAGTTACCTCTTTTCCGGTTAAAGTATTCCATGCATTTTTATAAATGTTTTGCATATCCACATCAAATTTTATTGGAAGAATAAAAGTATTTCTTCGCGGGATTGTTATCAAAGTATCCTGTGAGCTATGACCTAATAAAATTCCATTAATAAAAATATCCAGGTCGCTGTTTCGCAATTGCATTCCGAAATTGTTGGGATTGTAATATTCCAAATCCATGCTTAAGGTTGATTTGTTAAAGCCCAGCCTTTCAACCGAGAAATTTGAAAAATTTTTATACTCCAAATCTTTAGGAGAGGAGCATGACAAAATTGCCATTCCAATCAATAAAAATATTCCTCCGAAAATCTTCATTGTCCAAAGATAATAAAAATTTAAAACTAAACTATTTAGTATATTATAAAAACATTTAAAAAAGATATTACTAAAATAATTAGTTTGAAAAATATTAAAT
This sequence comes from Chitinophagaceae bacterium, assembly GCA_025933775.1. Classification (GTDB taxonomy): domain Bacteria; phylum Bacteroidota; class Bacteroidia; order Chitinophagales; family Chitinophagaceae; genus Ginsengibacter. The sequence continues at coordinate 28,888 of JAICZH010000012.1, read as the reverse complement.
AAATAATTTATTATCATGTATTTAATATATTATATGATAATTTAAAAAAAGATTAAATAGCTAAGATTTTGTAAGATTTAATCAACATGATAACAAAAATATTTTTTCAGTAATATTGTCATAATGATATTAATATTCTACTGATAATTAGTAATATATAATGCAGGATTTATTTTTATTTTCAAATTTAATTATTTATGAAAAATAAGCTTAATGTATGATTGGATTTTGCATTTCTTTTTATAGTTAACAAAAAATTTTGAAGGTTGTGCAATTTGAAATATTGTCAGTTTTTGAACTTTATAATGGAGAGGGGAAAAAGAAAGCCTATGATATTATAATTTTGAAATGAACTAATTATTTTTTATTTTTTTGATGTAATATGCTTGTATTTGGTTTATTAATTAGATTGTATTCAATATTTAATTTTATTGATTATACATTTTCTAATTTAAATAAAATAGTAAATTTACGGCCTTGCATTTTTGGAATTTGTACTCTATGTTTGCATCTGTAAGTGAAAATGTTTACCTCAACGTTCTCATTTCATACCAAAATTTTTCCTGTATTATCCGGCAATTCCCTATCCTTCCTTGAAACTCCTGAAATGGTATTTTTAATTGTAAACCTCAAACCCAAGAAATGAATAGAAACTCTACATCTAATAGTAAGATTTCAATGCTTACTAATTTAACTTTCCTATCTTATTTTGCTCAGGCTTTTTCTTTTTGGTATAAGCATCAGTTTATACAACCTTGCTTTATAAAAAGAAATCAAAATGCATTTATAGGTTCTGAAAATCATTTTTTCAGCCGGTAAACCATTACAAAAATCTATTTTTTGGAAAGTGAGCAGTAGTTTCTACAATATAAATAAATAACAAAAATTATTTCCAATACTTAGTGTAATTGAATCGTCATCCAATATTCATTGCAATTAATCATTTAAAAATTTTAAGCAATGAATACAAAAAATTTAAACAAATGTTTTTTTATGGTGTCAATTTTTACATTGATTGGTTTGACGGGAATGAGTCAAGCCCAGATGCTGAAAATAAATTATACCAGTTTTACCGTTAACACAGTTCAGAAAAAAATAATACTTGACTGGGCAACTGATAATAAAACGCCAACTAATTATTTTGAAATACAAAGAAGCAATGATGGTAAAAATTTTAAAACAATTGCGCTGGTAATGGGCCCCGACCCACAAAAACCTAACTGTGATTGTTACGAATGTTTGGATAAGCCATCTGTAAATAAACAAAAATATTTTTATCGTCTCAAGCATGTTGATATTAATGGGGATGTGCAACTGAGCGAAACCAGAGTGCTTGCGATAAATAATTAATAAATAATTCAACTCGTTTTCTTTGGGGGTTACAGAACCTTACTGGTTCTTAACAAAACGCCGCATTTCTATGCGGCTTTTTTTATTTTTTGAAATGAGGATAAGTGTGATAAAATTTTTTTTGATAGTAATATTATTTTATTTTTTTTATAATATCACTGATAACTTTTTTATATTTATCAGTTTCTGCTAATTGATCTTGTATAAATTGATTATCCTCAAGGCGGCCCATTACCGAGTTCATTTCATCATTACTTTCATACACCATTTTGCGAAAAGGATTTTTATAATCTTTGGCACGCGATTCATAGATCCCTTTGCCCATCCACGTTTTGGTATCAATTGATTTTTTGAGCAATTTTGTAAATATTTCTTTTGTAAATTGTTTGGATGTTATATTTTCAATTTCAAGTAATGAAGTGTAGGCATGAATTAATTTATCTTTTGTATAAACTGCGCCGCACTTTTTATAAAAATCATGTATTTGGTTCCAGGAAGTAATTTTATTTCTTTTAATATCCGATTTTAATTTATCAATTTCCTGCGCAATAATTAATTGTCCGCCAACATTAATCCATTTTTGTCTTTCAATTTTTATCGGGATACTTTTTTTAAATTCATCAAAAGAAGAAAATTTATTTGCAATAAAATGTTCTGTCATTTGATTGATGCTATAAAATAAAATTAATTCATGGAATAACTTTATGGCTTGCGGTACTTTTATTATTTCTGTTTTACGATCGCTGTTTTCAAAACCTTTCGCAAAATAATTTCCATTCTTATCAGCTTTCAATTGCAATAATATTTTAATTGCATCAAACATTTCATTTATTGTATCGGGCGCTAAATAATTATATTCAATGTGCTGAATTTTTTCTGTTCTGTTATCTCTGTCCTCAAACTTCCAGCTATTGCGCGCCATTGCATACATATTGTACATGAACCAATAACCCGGCATTATCAGCAATTTATTTTGAGCAACATCATTATTTACCAAACAAAAAGGAAGCGATATATTTAATTCAAAAGGAAAATCGGCTTTGGATAAAATAGTAAACGAAGCGAATTTGGAATTATGTTTTAAACTTACACACAAGCCAGGCCAGAAGCCACGCCCGGCAATAATTTCCCCATCAGCGCCGCGGCTATTATGATTGCTGCCGATAGTTGCGCCGGCAGCAATATTACTTTGGCCCATTACTAAAGAGGCGCATAAAAATGAATTGTTGTGATGCTGCTCATGCGCAGGAAAAATAAGTGAATTCAACACTTCACAACATGAAATAGTTGAGTTGTTTCCGAGAAAAGAATTGATCAATCTTGCTCCATATTTTAATTGCGAATGGGATGCCATCACAAATCGTACAGCCTTTACGCCATAAAAAATTTTGCAACCATATCCAACTATGCCGTTTACAATTTCACATCCTTCCCCGATTTGTGAAGTGCGTTTTTCATCACTGTTGATGGTGAGATTTTTTAATTTATTAGCTCCTTTAATATATGCATCGGTTCCAATGCACACATCTTTTATAATGTTGCAGTCTTTTAAAACACTTCGATCGCCGATGGTTCCATAATGCCCCCGTTTTATGTCAAATTCTTTTTGTGTAAGCTCAATAAATTTTTGCAATAATTCTTTATCGTTGGGATAATTGCTCCACAAATAGGCATCGCCCGGCAACATGCTTTCAAATGGAATTACGCGCCTGCCGCCGGTTTCATTGCGTACTTCCATCCATATTCTGGCTATTTCCGTTTCTCCTTCTTTTAAAATTCCATTACCAAATTTTGAATGATCGGTTGCAGCGAGTTCATTTACATTTGCAATCATTACTTCATTGCCAATTATGTAATGACTTAAATAATGCGCATTATCCACACAAATATTATCGCCGAAATCGCAACTGATAATGGTGCTGTTGTAAATGCCAACGGGCATGCGAAGATTATGAAACTCGAGATAATATGGTTCTAATTTTCCAATGCGCACCAGTCCAAAAAATTTACAATTTCTTACCAGCACCGGATCAAATGCATCTGATACTAAAATCTGGTTCCAGTCATCGGAAGTATTATCGCTGCGAATGAGAATTTCTTTTTCGCGGCTGGTAAGTTTGCGATAATTGCCACTATTTTTATTTTGTTTATTGCGCAGGTAATATTCATCTTCATTTTTGGGTAAATATTTTTGTTCAATAAAATTATATCCTAAATTATTTACAGGATGTTTTGTGATTATGTTCATATTATCTTCATTAGTACGTTATAAATTTAAATAAAAGTTTTCTGAAACCTCCGGCAGAAAAGAATCAAGACAAATATATTTATGTTTCTACGATAAAGAAAAATAAGGCGATGGATTTGGTTCGTTTATGCGTTACCGTTAGTTTCAAATAATGCCGGATAAATTTTTTGGCGTTTGTTCGTAAGGCTTATAAATTTTTTATCATAAATAAATCGCAGCCGGAATGGCCGCTATTGCCAAGTGATGAAGGAATAAAATTGAATCCGTTTTTTTGATACATAGCAATGGCACGGTTAAGTTCTGGCATGGTTTCGATATACATTCTTTTAAAACCATTTTGTTGTGCTGCCCGAATGCATCGGTCTAATAATATTTTTCCCAATCCTTTGCCTCTCGCAGCTTTGGATACATACATTTTTACCAGTTCACAAGTAGCGCCGGGTAATCCTTTTGTAGGAAATATTCCGCCACCGGCAACTACTTCTCCGTTTATTTCAGCAACAAAGTATGCCGACTTCTCAGTTTTAAATAATTCGTGTAAAGAATCAGTCGTTTCATCAAAATAAACAGTGCCGGGCTTTGCAGCATTAAATTCTTCTAAAGAATTGCGGATGATGGTTGCAAGTTTTGCATCATCACCTGCAATAATTTTTCTTATTAATATTTTATCATCCAAAATATAAAATTTCAAAAAGTAATAAATATTATTTGTACAAAAATGCAAAAAATGTTTTTGTCTTATGTTTTTTTTCTCTTAGTTTTATTTTCATTTATAATTTAGTTTAAATTATTTAGCATGATAAAGTTTAGCGATTTAAAAGCCGGCGATTATGTACTTGCCCAAAGTGATGGCCAGGCTTGGGAAGGAGAAGTAACAGATTTTAATCACGATGAAAAAGAAATCAGCGTGTACACCGGCATACAGGATTTTTGGTTCAAAGATGAAGACCTGTATCCGTTGCCCCTTGATGATAAGCAATTGACGAGATTAAAATTTCAAAAGCAGGTAAACGATGATGGTTCTGTAAAATATATGAAAGGCGCCTTTAGACTTCAAATTCCTAAAGAGAATGATTTTTCACATTTGGAGTTGTGGTACAGAAATCAAAGACGCATTATGAATGAAGCTATTTCGGTACATCAGTTGCAAAATCATTATCATGCAATGACGAAAGTGCATCTGACTGATGATGTGATATAAATTATAAAAGATTAGCGCTTACGATTTTCGTTTCTACATTTACATTTTGTACAAATCCTAAATAATTAAGTGAAATAATAGTACTGCTTTCTATTAAGCCATATTTTTTTGCATAGTAACTATCAATGCTGGTTGTAAGATTTGCTGCGGGAATAAATGACGATGAAATTGTTGTTGAAACATGTATTACATCAGAATAATCTTTGCCATTTATGGTTCTTGAAATTCCTTTTTCTACAATGGAATAACTAAGTTGAACTGGAACAGGCACTCCCTGCACAGTTACAGAAAGGTCTTGCGTCCAATTGGTTCCTACATTCGCATTATCTTTCAAATATAGCCTTTCAAAAGTTGTTGTACCAAGAGCAGATGGTAACGAATCAAATTGATAATAATCATTTCCACTTACGTTTAAATATTGATTGCCGCCGGAAGAAATATTATACACATGATAGCTTCTTCCATTTATCAGGCTGTCTTTATTGGTAGAAGTTATCGTGTAATCACTATTTACCGGAGTGCTTCCTGAAGAATCTATTTCATGGTAATTCCAGGTACTTCCCGCCGAAGTTGTTAAATAATTATCTGTTTGGGAATTATTGGGGGTAGATGATTTTTTACAAGAAAAAATAAAAAGCAGCGCTGTTGCGAATAAGAAATATTTAATTTTCATATAGGGATTTTTTTAAAATTAAACGTAATTTAATCCTTTTTTTGCAAAATTAGAATATTTAAACTTATCTTTGCGCTCCCAAAATCAATATGGCCAAGCAAGCTCTCATTAAACAAGACGGAACCATCCTGGAAGCCTTATCCAATGCGATGTTCAGGGTTAAGCTTGAAAACGGGCATGAAATTTTGGCTACTATTTCTGGTAAGATGCGTATGCATTACATAAGAATTTTGCCGGGCGACAAGGTAGGTGTAGAAATGAGCCCTTACGATTTATCAAGAGGTCGCATCATATTCAGGTACAAATAAAAGTATCAAAGCAAATAATAAAAGTTATGAAAGTAAGGGCATCTATAAAAAAAAGAAGTGTTGATTGCAAGATCGTTCGTAGAAAAGGAAGGTTGTATGTTATCAATAAAAAAAATCCACGCTTTAAACAAAGACAAGGATAAAAAACAACTGGCAATTGGCAATAGACAATTTTGCTAATTGCTTATGTAGGATTTGCCAATTCAAATTAAACCAAATTAAAAAATTAATAATTCATGGCTCGTATTGCCGGTATTGATTTACCAAAAAATAAAAGAGGAGAAATTGGCCTTACATATATATATGGTATTGGCCGTTCTACTGCCCGTTATATTTTAGACAAGGCAAATGTTGATTACGATAAAAAAGTAAATGAATGGAATGATGAAGAGCAAACGGCCATCAGAAATATTATTTCGGGCGAAATAAAAACTGAAGGTGCATTGCGCAGTGAAGTGCAAACTAACATTAAGCGTTTGCTTGATATTGCATGTTACCGTGGGCTAAGGCATCGTAAAGGTTTGCCATTGCGCGGTCAACGCACCCGTACCAACAGCCGTACCCGCAAAGGAAAACGTAAAACAGTTGCCGGTAAAAAGAAAGCACCGAAGAAATAAATAGAAGCCCTAGACCCCGAAGGGGAATAAGGCAGAATAAATTAATAACAGACTTACATATAATAATGAACCAACACCAGATAACTTGTAAGCCGGAAGGAGGGTTGGTTCAGTACCGGTAAAAAGAATCGGTAAAATTTTTAAAGATTACCTATTAGTATAAATTATGGCAAAAGCAACAAACGCTAAAACAACAACAACGCCAAAAGCATCATCCAAAAAAAGAATAGTAAAAGTAGATGCTGCAGGCGATGCTCACATCGTAGCAAGTTTCAACAATATTATTATTAGTTTAACCAATAAACAAGGACAAGTTATTTCTTGGTCTTCTGCCGGTAAAATGGGTTTCAGAGGTTCAAAAAAAAATACGCCTTATGCAGCGCAAATGGCAGCAGCCGACGCTGCTAAAGTTGCTGTGGATGCAGGTTTGAAACGTATTGACGTATATGTAAAAGGACCCGGTTCAGGCCGGGAAGGCGCCATCAGGTCTCTTTCGCAATCAGGGCTTGAAGTGGTAATGATAAAAGATGTAACCCCTTTACCGCATAATGGCTGCAGGCCACCGAAGAAAAGAAGAGTTTAATTCAATGGACAATAAGCAAAAGGCAAAAATGCAATTGCATATTGCCAATTGTCAAGTTGCCAATTTTAATAACGGGTGTATTATTAATTTTTGATTTTTAATGATGATGCACCGGCACTAAAAAATCAATTTATAAATTATGGCTCGCTACACAGGACCAAAAACAAAAATCTCCCGCATTTTCGGAGAGCCGATTACAGGCAATGGAAAATGGTTAACAAAAAATAGTAATCCTCCCGGCATGCATGGCGCTGCACGTAAGCGCAAAAGCCTTGGAGAATATGCATTACAACTTCGCGAAAAACAAAAAGCCAAATACACGTATGGCCTATTGGAAAAACAATTTCATAATACTTTTGATGAAGCCGCACGCCGCAAAGGAGTAACCGGTGAAAATCTTATCAAGTTGCTTGAAGCCCGTTTAGATAATACTGTATATCGCATGGGTATTGCTCCCAGCAGGCAGGCAGCACGGCAATTGGTATCGCACAAGCATATTACCGTAAATAATGAAGTAGTAAATGTTCCCTCTTATTCATTAAGGCCCGGCGATATTGTTGGATTAAAAGAAAAATCATCGGCAAATACGGCAATCACCGGAAACTTCAGACCTAAAAATCCAAAGTTCAATTGGATTGATTGGAGCGAAGGAACTCACCAGGGAACTTTTATTGCTTATCCTGAAAGAGAAAGCGTTCCTGAAAATATTAAAGAACAGCTTATAGTGGAGTTGTATAGTAAGTAAGGTATAAGGTATGAGACTAACGGTGATGGGTACACGAAAATATTTAAATTTTAAATCAAATAAAAACAAAATAAAAAATGGCCATTTTAAATTTTGTAAAGCCAGATAAAATCGTTCTCCAAAAAAGCAATGATTTTGAAGCACAATTCGAATTTCGCCCGCTGGAACCCGGCTACGGTGTAACCATTGGCAATGCTTTGCGCAGGGTATTGCTTAATTCATTAGAAGGTTATGCAATAGTTGGTATCAATATTTCCGGCGCGGATCACGAATTTGCAACCATCAAAGGCGTTACTGAAGACGTTACAGAAATTATTCTTAACCTGAAACAGGTTCGCTTTAAAAAGAAAGTTGATCAGGATACAGGTACAGAAAAAATTAATCTTTCTTTAAAAAATAAAACAGAGTTTACCGCCGGAATGATCGGAGACGCTTCTCCATCTTACCAGGTTATGAATCCTGATTTGCTCATCTGCACAATGGATCCCTCTGCCAAGCTTGAAATAGAAATTACTATCGGCAAAGGGCGTGGTTATGTACCAGCAGAAGATAACAGAGAAAAAAGTTCCCATTTTGGTTACATTCCTGTTGATTCCATTTATACGCCAATCAAAAATGTAAGATACAGTATTGAAAATACCCGTGTTGAACAGAGAACTGATTTTGAAAAATTAGTGATGGAAGTAGTTACTGACGGCACTATTCATCCGGAAGAAGCGGTGAAACAAGCCTCCAGAATTTTGATTCAACACCTGATGATCATTACTGATGAAAATATCACTTTCGACAGTAAGGAAGAAAAGAAAGAAGACCTCGTGGATGAACAAACTTTACAACTTCGCAAAGTATTAAAAACACCTTTGGAAGATTTGGATCTCTCTGTAAGAGCATTCAATTGTTTGAAAGCTGCAAAAATTAATTCATTAAGCGAATTGGTTCAATACGAGCAGGAAGACCTGATGAAGTTTAGAAACTTTGGCCAAAAATCTTTAAGTGAAATTGAACAGGTATTGAATGAAAGAGGGCTTGGTTTCGGAATGGATTTAAGTAAATTAAAATTGGAAGACGAGTAATTAATTAGCTAATTAGCTAATTAGCTAATTAGCCAATTATCATATCATCACATTAGCTAATTAGCAAATTAACAAGTCATGCGTCACGGAGATAAAATAAATAATTTGGGCAGAACAGCAAGCCACAGAAAAGCATTGCTCAGTAATCTTGCCTGCCAATTATTTCAACACAAAAAAATTGTAACTACACTCGCTAAGGCAAAAGCATTGCGCCCTTATGTAGAACCATTAATTACAAAATCAAAAGACAATACAACACATCAGCGCAGAATTGTTTTTAGTCATTTGCAAGATAAAAATGCAGTGAAAGAATTGTTTGATGTGATCAGTGCGAAAATTGCATCGCGTCCCGGTGGTTATACCCGTGTAATTAAACTTGGAAGAAGAACCGGTGATAATGCTGAGCTTGCATTAATTGAATTAGTAGATTACAATGAAATTTATGGTAAAGGAAAAGGTGAAGCAACCGGTACAGCAAAAAGAACCCGCCGAGCCGGACGTAAAAAGTCTTCAACAGAAACTGATGCAAAAACTTCTGAAAGTAGCGTAGATACAGTAGTTGCAGAGCAACTTGCTAAAACAAAAACATCTGCAAAAAAACAAGATGATCTTACAAAGATTGAAGGTATTGGCCCCAAAGCCGCAGAAGCTTTGCATGAAGCTGGAATAAAAACATTTGCAAAATTATCTAAAAGCACACCGGAAGAAATAAAAGAGATTTTGGAAAAATCCGGTGGACATTTTAATGCGCTTGATCCTGCAACCTGGCCGCAACAGGCAGCGATCGCAGCAGAAGATAAATGGGACGAATTAAAAGAATTGCAGGATAAATTAATCGGAGGAAAAGAAAGTTAATGATGATTCTATAATAAAAAATTTAATGTCCCACCAACGGGACATTTTTTTTGCAAGTAATATTAATTGTTAGCAAAATAAATTTAGTGGTTCAATTTTTTTACTCATATTTTCTTTTCTTTGCAAAACTTCATTCATGATTGAATCAACATCTTCACAGCCCGCAATTTTAATTTTAGAAGACGGAACTATTTTTCATGGTAAAGCCTTTGGAAAAATTGGAACCACTACCGGGGAAATTTGTTTTAATACCGGCATGACCGGTTACCAGGAAGTGTTTACCGATCCCAGCTATTATGGCCAGGTAATTATTATGAATAATGTTCACATAGGAAATTATGGAGTAAAAGATGAAGATGTGGAAAGTAGTTCGATAAAAGTAAAAGGTGTAATTGGAAGAAATTTAGAGCAACAATATTCACGCTTTGCAGCAAATAATTCTTTGCAGGAATATTTTGAACAACAAAATATAGTTGCCATTGATGCAATAGATACGCGTGCATTGGTGATTCACATTCGCCAGCAGGGAGCAATGAATTGCCTTATTTCAAGCGATAATAACAACGTTGAAGAACTAAAAAAAATATTATCAAAAGTTCCTTCAATGAATGGGCTTGATCTGGCTTCCACTGTTTCTACAAAAGAAAATTATACATTGGGCGAAGAAAAAAATAATATCCGAATTGCAGTTCTTGATTTTGGCGTTAAAAAAAATATATTGAATTGCATGGTAGAAAGAGGCGCTTATGTAAAAGTTTTTAATGCAGATACAACTTTTGATGAATTGGAAAAATTTTCACCCGATGGATATTTTATCAGCAATGGGCCCGGCGATCCGGAACCCTTGCATTATGCAGTAAAAACAATTAAGAAAATTCTGAATGCAAAAAAACCTTTATTTGGAATTTGTCTCGGCCAGCAATTGTTAGCATTGGCAAATGATATTCCCACTTTCAAAATGCATCATGGCCATCGCGGATTAAATCATCCTGTAAAAAATATGATTACCAGTAAATGCGAGATAACAACGCAAAATCACGGCTTCGGTGTAGATGCTGATGCAGTAAGGCTTTCAAAGAATATTGAAATTACGCATATTAATCTCGATGATGATTCCATTGAAGGAATTCGGTTAAAAGACCGGCCTGCATTTTCAGTTCAGTATCATCCAGAATCAACTCCCGGCCCGCATGACAGTCGTTATTTATTTGATGAATTTTTTAAGATGATGAAGAATAGTTAATTGGTTAATTAGTTGAAAAGTTGATTAGTTAAAAAGTTAATTGTTTAATTGGTGTAATTCGTGAAATTTGTGTAATTCGTGTATCAAAAATTGGAGCAATGAGAATAGCAATAATAAACGGGCCGAATTTAAATTTAATCGGTTCAAGAGAAACTGATATTTACGGCGGAGAATCTTTTGAAAATTATTTTCAAAAGTTGCGAAAGAAATATGAGAAAGTTGACTTCGATTATTTTCAAAGCAACGTGGAAGGAGAGCTGATAAATGAAATACAAAGCGCCGCAAAAACAATGGATGGAATTATTTTAAATGCAGGCGCTTATACCCATACTTCCATTGCAATTGGCGATGCAATTGCTGCCATTAAAATTCCTGTTGTTGAAGTGCATATTTCCAATATTGAAGCAAGAGAAGAATTCAGAAAATATTCTCACATCTCTTCCAAATGCGCCGGAACTATTTTTGGTTTTGGGTTAAAAGGTTATTTGCTTGCGGTAGAATCTTTTTTGAATTAAAATAATTATCATTAAAATTTCTTAAAAAAAGGCGCAACCGTTTGCGCCTTTTTTTACGTATTAAATTATTTAAGTTTGAATTCAAAATCATTTTTTTTATAACTAACGGTTACGGATATACGAAGTTTTATAAATGAAATTTTTTTTAAAATTGAATTAATGAAGTATATTTTTTTGTTGACATTTATTTTATTTTTTGCAAACATTGTAACAGCGCAAAATAAAAAAACCGATCCCAAAATTTTTTATAAAGAAGATTTTAGATCCGGCAAGTTGCCCGAAGGTTGGTATATACCAAACGTTGGAAAGTGGGAGCCACAGTGGATTGTAACTGATCAGCCTTATCCCGGTTCTTATAAATATCAACAACAGGCGCCACCCATTGCATCCAAAAGCCGTGGTTATCATTTGCAATTTCAGGCGGGATATTTTACTGATGAAGATGTAGATAGCTGGATTAAACAAAAAAAATATCCTAATGGTTATGTTATTTCAGCGCCAATAAATTGTACAGGAAAACAATCCGTTATTTTAAAATTTCAACAAACATTTCGCTGGTGGAATTATGGTGAAAGTGATTCTGCCGGTTTATTTGTTGGCGTAAGCACCGATAGTATTCATTGGCATCAATGGGATGTGCGGCATAATATCGCAAGCGCAACAGATATGTTCACGCCTTTGCAGGAAGAAATTAATATTTCGCAATGGGCAGCCAATCAGCCAAAAGTTTATTTACGTTTTTACTGGAAAGGCCTGATGGCGTGGTATTGGATGGTAGATGATATTGAATTAGCTGAAGCATATAATTATGATGTAAGCATTAACCGCTTGGTTTCTCACACAGAAGAAGGAAATGTTTTTAAAAAAAATGATGCATTAATATTAAGTATAAGAAATAATGGCATCAAAAAAATAAATAATGATTTTACAGTTACTGCAAATGTGGATGGTAAAGACTATGTTCAAAGTGTGTATGCAAGTAAACAATCTTTTAACCCAAATGAAGAAATGGAAATTAAATTTCCAAATATTGATTTAAGTGAATCACCTTCGCATAATTTAAATTTTACAATTAATCTTGTAAATGATGAACGAAAAGAAAATAATCATTTGCGCATTAAAATAAATGCAGTAGCAACAGCGCTTGGCAACATTACTAATTTTGAAAAAAATAATAATGAATGCATCATCCTCGCTGGCATTTCAAAAGTAAAAGTGATATTTTATAAAGGTGATATTTTCCGCATCTGGCTTGCGCCCGATGGAAATTTTACTGACCCAACCGATAGCGATATTGTTATTAATTATCCAACACAAAAACCAACAATAAAGATTTCAGATGAAGGGGATTATTATAAAATGCAAAGTGCAAAGTGTGTATTGCGCATTTATAAAACTCCTTTGCGTTTTGCAATGTACGATGCAAATAATGATAAAGTAATTTGGGAAGAAATAAAACCGATTTTATTTGGCGCACATACGGTTCAAACGATGCTTCGCGGAGGCAAAGAATATTTTTATGGATGTGGAATGCAGAACGGATATTTTTCACATCGCGGTAAAGATATTTTAATTGAAAAGGGCGGAGGATGGAATGCAGGCGGCAGAGCCAATCCTGTTCCGTTTTACATGAGCACAAATGGATATGGCGTATTGCGCAATACCTTTGACGTGGGAAAATATTCTTTTAAAGACACATTGCGATTCTCGCATGATGAAAACCGCTTTGATGCATTTTATTTTTATGGCCCTTCATTAAAAAATATTTTAAACGATTATACTTTAATAACAGGTCGCCCTTTTTTAATGCCGCGATGGGCTTTAAGCCTCGGCGATGCTAATTGTTATAATAAACTTGATAGAAATAAACAGCCACAAACCACGCCGGTAGTGATTTCTACAGTAGCAGATAAATATATTCAATACAATATGCCGCACGGATGGATATTGCCAAATGATGGTTACGGTTGCGGCTATACAAAGTTAGATTCGGTAGTAAAAGAATTGGCGAAGCGTGGTTTTAAAACTGGATTATGGACAGAAAACGGCGTTGAAAAAATTGCGACAGAAGTTGGGCAATACGGAACAAGACTTTGCAAACTTGATGTTGCATGGGTTGGGCCTGGTTATAAATTTGCATTGGATGCATGCAAAGCTGCATACAATGGAATTGAAAATAATTGCAATGGCCGCGGCTTTGTCTGGAGCGTGATGGGATGGGCCGGCACACATCGTTATTCAGTTGTGTGGAGTGGTGATCAAAGCGGTAATTGGGAATATATTCGCTTTCATATTCCAACCATTATTGGTTCGGGATTAACAGCGCAAAACTGCGCCACCGGCGATGTTGACGGTATCTTTGGCGGAAGCGATTCCTCTTACGTTCGCGATTTGCAATGGAAATGTTTTACGCCGGTATTTATGGTAATGAGCGGTTGGGCAAAAAAAGATAAACAACCTTACATCTATGGCGAGCCTTATACTTCTATCAATAGAAAATATTTGCAATTAAAAACACGGCTCACACCATACATGTACACCTATTGCGAACAGGCTTATGAAACGGGAGTGCCAACTTCAAGAGCAATGGTACTCGAGTTTCCAAAAGATTCTGTTACATGGGGAACCGAAACGCAATATCAGTTTATGAATGGCGAATGGTTTTTAGTGGCGCCGGTTTATAAAAGTGAAGCCAAGCGCGATAGTATTTATTTGCCCAAAGGAAAATGGATTGATTACTGGAACGGTAAAGTATATCCCGGAAGTATATGGTTGAATAATTATGATGCGCCATTGAATAAACTTCCATTGTTTGTAAAAGCTGGCGCTATTATTCCAATGTATCCGCAAATGAATTATGATGGCGAAAGGCGCGCCGATACATTAACGCTCGACATTTATCCTTTTAAAAAATCTTCTTTCAATTTATATGAAGATGATGGCATTACCCGAGAGCATCGCAAAGGCGCTTTTGCAAAAACATTAATAGAAGTGAATGCTGATAAAAATATTGATATAAAAATTAATCCCGCCATTGGAAATTATAATGGAAAATATTTGAAACGTTTTTACGTTTTACAGGTGCATGGCACATTGCCATTAAAAGTTTTACTGAATAATAAAACCATAAAACATTTTTCTGATAAAGATAAATTTGAAAAAGCAGCAACTGGTTTTTATTTTGATGCAAACGATAAAAAAGGAACGGTGTATATCAAAACAGATTTTTTATCTACCGCATCAATCCAGGATATTAATCTGAAATATTAATCCACATATTTTTTCTCATATCAAGCATACATCAGGGGTGTTTCTACATCCCTTTTATTTTTCAAATACCACTGCATCTGTTGATGCGCCTAAGTTTGAGAGGGTGTCGGTTATTGCTTTTACCATTTCATCCGGGCCGCATACATAAAAATGTTTTTTAAAATCATTTACATTCTCTTTAATAAAATCTTTATTGATATAACCAGTTTTGTATTTACTGTTTTTTTCTTTTGTAATTATAAAAACAGCATTATCGCCGAGCATTTTTTTTAATTCATCTTTATAAATAATATCTGCATCAGTTTTGTTTGAAAAAAATAAAGTATTTCCCTGCAATGCATTTGTTTGATTCAATTGCCGCAGTATAGAAATGAAAGGCGTAATGCCTGCGCCGCCTGCAATAAAATATCCCGGGCCTTTGTATTCAATAGCGCCCCACACATCTCGGATTATAATGGTATCCCCCGTTTTTAATTGATGCAGTTTATCCGTAACGCCATGATGATTTTCATATCGCTTAATGGTAAACTGAAGAAAACTATCTGTATTTAACGATGTAAAAGTGAATGGCCTTTTTTCTCCCTTCCAATCCTTTTCATTTACCGAAACCTCAGTAGCCTGGCCCGGTTTGAAATGATAACCCTCCGGCTTTTCTATCTTAAAACTTTTTACATCATGCGTAACCTGTTGTATTTCGAGAATCTTTACAATATGCTCTTCCATGGTAAATATTTTAACAAAGGTAAATAAACATTATAAAGATTTTTTTAAAAGGCCAATTAAACTGAATCTGTTATTATAAAAAAGTTTTATTAATAAAATTGTTTAAATAAATTTTTTAAACATTTTCATGTATAAAATTGTTGTTTACAAAAAACACTAATTTCGATTTCAAGTTAAAGCTATCATTAATAAATTTAATAAAATGGATACAAACCGGTTGAGTAAAACTTTATGCGCTGCATTAAATAATCAAATGACTAAAGAAGCGTATGCTTCGCAAATATATTTGTCTTATGGCTCATGGGCTGAAGCAGAAGGCTACGATGGCATTGCCAATTTCCTTTTTCGTCATGCCAATGAAGAAAGAAGCCACATGATGAAAATTCTTGAATACATACTTGAAAGAGGTGCAAAGGTGAAAGTGCAGGCCATTGCTGCGCCGCCGCCCGATCCGGCAAATGTGCAGGATTGTTTCAACAAAGCATTTTCGCATGAAGTGGATAATACCACCAGCATTTATAAAATTGTAAAAATGAGCCTGGACGAAGAAGATTGGGCAACATGGAATTTTATGCAATGGTTTGTAAAGGAACAAACAGAAGAAGAAACGATGGTAATGAATATGCTCGATAAAATTAAAATTGCAGGCGGCGAAAGTGCATCCGGTGCATCATTATATTCTCTTGACCGTGATATGAAAAGTACACCTGACGACGCTGACCTTGCTGAAAGTAAAACGGTGGAGAATCCATAAGTGGCTTTATAAAAAAGCGTTTATGCGTTACCGTTAGTTTCGCTATTCTAATTTTTACTTTTCGGCTCCTGGTAAATCCCAAAAATATTTCCTGCCGGGTCGGTAAAATGTGCAGTAATCTCCGGGGCATCTTCGCCAACTCCTTTAATAATTATTCCTCCATGCGCTACGATGGCATCCACCGTGGCAATGGCGTCATCTACCATTATAGAAATTACAATTCCGATTTCTTTCATAGGCTTACGGCCCAAAACCCACGTGCCGCTTACTTGTCCCACGCCATCATCAAAAGCAATTTCTCCATCGCTGCGTTTTCTTATCTGCCATCCAAAAACTTCTTTATAAAAAGAAACAGATGCGTCAATATTTGTGGCAGGAATTTCGAGGTAACAAATTTTACCGTTTTGTGAAGAAGGGTTATTTTCCATTTTTTAAAATTTAAATACAAAAAATTAATTTAGGTTTCAAAAAAATATTTAAACAATAAATGATTAATCTATATCAAAGTGATTATTGATCTCTGCACTATTGCAATCGCTTATTAGATGATAAATTATAATACAATAAAAATACCAAATTAAGATAGAAAAATTAATGAAACTATTGCTGCTCATTTTTGAACATGGAATTGGAGCGGTAAGCTAAATAAGTATCTTCGCTTTATATCTTATCCCTGGCACCTCTTAACAATACTTTGCGTAAATTGCGCACAGATATTAAATGCGGACGAAAGAAATTTATGAGTAAAAAAAACGGAAAGAAAAAAAATCCCTCACTGGTAACAGGTATTCTCGATATAACACGCTCTGGTATTGGTTATGTAATTGCCGAAGGAAGAAGCAATGATGTGCTGGTGCGGCCAAATGATTTTAATAAAGCCATGCATGGCGATATGGTGAGCGTGCAATTAAAACAGTCCAATGGCAGGCGTATTGAAGGCGTGGTGGAAGATGTTATTGAGAGAAAACAAATTGAATTTATCGGCGATATTGAAGTGAATGAAAACTTTGGTTTTTTTAAACCCGACACACAAAAGCCAATGCCCGATTTTTATATCAACGCAAAAAATTTAAATGGCGCTAAAAATAATGACAGGGTAGTGGTGCGATTTTTAAAATGGGATAAAGGCGAAAGAAAACCCGAAGGCGAAGTAGTAAATGTATTGCAGGCAAAAGATCGCAACGACCTTGCCATGAAAGAAATCTTGATTCAAAATGGATTTCCTTTAGAGTTTCCTAAAAATGTTTTGGATGAAACAAATTTATTGAACGAAGCCATTGATATAACGGAGATGGATAGACGAAAAGATTATCGCGATGTGCTTACATTTACCATTGACCCTGCCGATGCAAAAGATTTTGATGATGCACTTTCCATAAAAAAAATTGATAGGGACGAATATGAAATTGGCGTTCACATTGCCGATGTGAGCCATTTCGTAAAACCCGCTACAGCGCTGGATGAGGAAGGATATACAAGAGCAACAAGTGTGTATTTGCCAGACCGCGTAAACCCGATGCTTCCTGAAAAAATTTCAAATGAACTTTGTTCTTTGCGTCCGAAGGAAGATAAATTTACGTTCTCCATTATTTTTAAAATAAACAATAAAGGAAAAGTAAAAAATTATTGGATTGGTAAAACGATTATTCACAGCAATCACCGTTTTAATTATGATGAAGTGCAGGAAATTATTGAATCGAAAAACGGAAAATATGTTGAGGAAATTTTACATCTTAATGCACTTGCAAAAGATTTTCGTAAAGAAAGATTTAAAAACGGCGCTATCAATTTTTCTTCTACCGAAATAAAATTTCAATTAGATGAAAATGGCAAACCAATCGGAATTATTGTAAAAGAAAGTAAAGAAGCGCATCAATTGATTGAAGAATTTATGTTGCTCGCCAATCGCACGGTTGCGGCTTATGTTGCTAAAATAAAAATTGATAAAAAACCAATTCCTTTTCCTTATCGTATTCACGATACACCCGATGAAGAAAAATTAAAACCTTTTGTTGCTTTTGCAAAAAAATTCGGTTATAAATTTAATATGAATAATGAAGCCGAAGTGGCTGCATCGTTTAATCAATTATTGAAAGATGTGCATGGAAAGCCAGAGCAGCACGTGCTTGAGCAGCTCGGTATCCGCACAATGGCTAAAGCAATTTATACTTCCGAAAACATCGGGCATTATGGATTGGGCTTTGAATATTACTGTCATTTCACTTCGCCCATTCGCCGCTATCCGGATATTTTAGTGCATCGAATTTTATATGATGTTATTGAAAAAAATATTTATCCTGATAAAAAGATGGAAGAAAAATGCAAGCATTGCAGCGCAAAAGAAAGAGCCGCAATGGATGCAGAACGTGCAGGAAATAAATACAAGCAAGTGGAGTTTATGATGGATAAAGTAGGAGAAGATATGGAAGGAATTATAAGCGGCGTAGCTGCCTTTGGTTTTTGGGTAGAAACTGTGAATGAAAAATGCGAAGGGCTTGTATCAGTAAAAGATCTTTCAGATTATGATGACTTCCGGCACGATGACAGCGATTATGCGTTAGTAGGATTACATACCGGAAAAAAATTCAGAATGGGGGATAAAATAAAAATAAAACTCGTGGCTGCAAATCTTGAAAAAAGGCAGCTTGATTTTGAATGGATACCCAATATTGAAAGCCTGAAAGTGAAGGCCGCAAAGGGAAAGAAGAAATAAAACTTTCCCGCAAAGCCGCAAAGAAAAGAATATGCAAAGAGAAGATAATAGATTCTTAGCATCGTTTTGTGAAGATAAAATATAGAGTGAAAATTGAATAGAAACAATTTTAATAATGAAATGTATCTTTTAAATAAATGGCGCTTGAAAAATCATTAAAAGGTATGAACCAAAGTTCTCCCGTCGGGGGACAGGGGGCTGCCACCCATGTTCCTTCCCCTTCGGGTGTTAGGGGGCTGCATTCCTTTAAACAACTCTCACAACTTTTTGAAGAAAAATTTAATGTTCGCCATTTTCCTCAATGCCCGGAAAACCTATATGATGCTGCTCAATATTTACTAACGGTGAAGGGTAAACGCATTCGTCCGGTGATGTGCATTATGGGCAATGAATTGTTCGATACCATTAATCCAGATGCATGGAATGTTGCCTTTGCGATAGAATTGTTTCACAATTTCACGCTCATTCATGATGACATTATGGATAAAGCGCCGCTGCGACGCGGCATACAAACGGTGCATACGAAATATGGTGAACCCACTGCATTGCTTTCAGGAGATGTAATGCTGGTAGCGGCTTACGAATGCATCAATAAAATACACAACGAACATATTCACCAGGTGCTTCATCTTTTTAATAATACAGCGATGCAGGTTTGTGAAGGGCAACAGCTTGATATGGAATTTGCCCAAAGAACTTCTTTGCAAGAAAAAAGTGAAAATGTAAATCTTGATGATTATGAAAAAATGATTGAGTTAAAAACTTCGGTGTTGCTTGCTGCAAGCCTTCGCCTGGGCGCTGTGCTTGGCGGAGCCGGATTAGGCAATCAACAACATTTATATGAGTTTGGAAAAAATCTCGGCATTGCTTTCCAGGTGCAGGATGATTATTTAGATGCTTTTGGCGATCCTGAAAAATTTGGTAAAAAAAATGGCGGCGATATTATTGCCAATAAAAAAACTTTTCTTTTAATACAAGCTATGAATATTTGTTCTGCATCGCAATTGAAAGAGTTGCATCATCTTTTAAAAAATAATGATGATGATAAAATTATTCGTGTTATAAACATTTACAAATCGTGCAAAGTGGATGAATGGGCCAAAGAACTTAAAGCAAAATACACATCAAAAGCTATGGAACATCTTGAAGAAATTGCCGTTCTGTCTTCAAGAAAAAAGCCTTTGGAAGAATTGGCTCATTATTTATTGGACAGAGAAATGTAATATTTAAATATTTTTTTCTCGCAAAGCCGCAAAGAAAATAAGAAATCATATTGCGCCCTTGCTTACTCATTTTTCTTTGCATGAAACCAGCGCCATTGCAATTTTTCAAAATAAAAAATAGATTTGTACCAAATTGTAAATGACATGTTTTACAAGTTTGCTCTGTATATCATTTTTTATTGCATTATTTTTTCTTTACCAATTCATGCGCAAAAAAATACTGAAACTAACCTGCCTGCCGGACAGGCAGGCGGTAATGCCTATACGAAGAATACTCTTTTTGAAGGCGATGATATTTTTCATTTTAAACTCACCGGTAAACTAAACAGCTTATACAACGACAGAAGTGATAATAGTTCTTACCATCCAATGCTGCTTCAATACCTGGACAAGGATAGCAGTATGGTTTCTTTAAAAATATTGATAAAAACAAGAGGACATTTCAGGCGAATAAAAAGTAATTGTAAAATGCCGCCGCTTCTTTTAGATTTTGCAAAATCAAAAAATAAAAATTCAATGTTTGAAAATCAACATAAATTAAAATTAGTTGTTCCCTGCCAGGGAGATGATTATGTAGTGAGAGAATGGCTTGTGTATAAAATATATAATTTAATTACTAAAAAAAGTTTCAATGCAAAATTGGTAATGGTTGATTTTGAAGACTCGCTGAATCAGCGAAAACCGGAAACGCATTATTGCATTTTAATTGAAGATGAAAAACAACTCGCCGATCGCAATGATGTGTATGTATGGAAACGAAAAATGTTTTCTATGCAAAATACCAACCGCGAAGAATTTAAAAAGCTTGCCGTTTTTGAATATATGATTGGCAACACAGATTGGTCGGTTCCTTATTTGCAAAATATTGTTTTGCTTACAAATGATTCTTTGAAAGCCAAGCCTGTGGCTGTTCCTTATGATTTCGATCATGCAGGAATTGTAGATGCATCGTATGCAGGACCGGCGCCGGAGTTGGATATTTCTTCTGTGCGCGATCGGTTGTATCGTGGCTTTTGCGAGCCAGATACAAAAGTTTTTACAGAAACATTTTCATTGTTTAATGAACAAAAGATTGCGATTTATAATTTGTACAGAAACTGTTCTTTACTTAATCCTAAATATGTAAAATTTGTTTTTAAATATTTAGATGATTTTTATAAAATCATCAACAGTAAAAAATCTATAGAAGCAGAATTTGGAAAACCCTGCACAACCGATGTTCGTGTTGAAATTAAAGGGTTGAAAGATTAGTTTAAAAAATTTATGCAATCATTTTTTCACGCAAAGGCGCAAAGTAATTTAAGTTCGCAAAGAAATTTTGCGCCTTCGCTTTCTTTGCCTCTTGCGAGAAATTATTTTTTATTAAAACATCTTTTGTAAGTTTACTCAATTTAAATTGCAATCATTATTTTTAAAATCATTCTAAAACGTTTTGTTTCTTCAAATACATTTTTAAACCAACTTTATTATGAAAAAAATTTTGGGATTGTGTATGTTTATTTCTGTAACAACATTTGGCCAAACAAATAAAAATGAAATTGCCATTATTCCTGAGCCTGTAAAAATTGTAACGAACAGCGGGCATTTTATTTTACCAAAAAATATAAT
This sequence comes from Chitinophagaceae bacterium, assembly GCA_025933775.1. Lineage (GTDB taxonomy): Bacteria > Bacteroidota > Bacteroidia > Chitinophagales > Chitinophagaceae > Ginsengibacter. The sequence goes on along the minus strand of JAICZH010000012.1, from coordinate 7,186 downwards.
TATTCAATCGCCCGCAAACCCTGAACTGAAGCAGGTTAACGCATTTTTAAAAAACCGTTTATCAACTGCAACAGCCATTCCTGTTACTATAAAAAACAATGCAACTGCATCAACTATAAATTTAGTTTTAAATAAAAAAAATGATAATGTAATTGGCAAAGAAGGGTATCATTTATCCGTAACACCAAAAAATATTGTTATCACTGCCAATGAGCCTGCAGGTTTATTTTATGGCGCACAAACACTCGTGCAATTGTTTCCTAAAGAAATTGAAAGCACTGCTGTGGTAAAAAATAAAAATATAAAATGGCAGGCGCCTTGTGTTGAAATAACCGATTATCCAAGGTTTGGATGGAGAGGTTTAATGTTTGATGTGGCCCGTCATTTTTTTACAAAAGAAGATGTAGAAAAATACATTGATCAAATGGTACGCTATAAATTTAATTTATTGCACTTGCATTTAACCGATGATCAAGGATGGCGGATAGAAATTAAAGGCTTGCCGCGGCTTACTGAAGTAGGAGCATGGAATGTAAAAAAAGTTGGTTATTTCGGAACCTTTGCCTCGCCTGCGCCCGATGCGCCACGCAATTACGGTGGCTTTTACACACAGGATGATATTAGAGAAATTGTTCAATATGCTAAAGAACGTTTTGTAAATATTTTACCGGAGATTGATGTGCCCGGCCATAGTCTTGCGGCGGTGGTTTCTTATCCTGAATTATCGTGTACACCTGGTAGTGAGAACTATCATGTTCATTCAGGAGAGCGAAGAGATACCTCAGACAATACACTTTGTCCGGCAAACGAAAAGGTATATGAATTTTTAGATAAAGTATTAACTCAGGTAGCACAGCTTTTTCCATTTGAATACATTCATATGGGAGGCGATGAATGCTCCAAAAACTATTGGGCAAAAAGTGATGCCATACATGCATTAATGCAAAGAGAAAATTTAAAAACTTATGAAGAAGTGCAAAGCTATTTTGAAAAAAGATTAGAAAAAATTGTTGAATCGAAGGGAAAGAAATTTATGGGATGGGATGAAATTCTGGAAGGAGGTTTGGCTCCGGATGCAATAGTAATGAGTTGGCGCGGAATGGCTGGCGGCATACAAGCAGCGAAGATGGGACATGAGGTAGTGATGAGCCCAACAACTTTTGCTTATCTGGATTATATGCAGGGTGATCCTGCCATTGAGCCACATGTGTATGCAACACTTCGGTTGAGTAAAGCGTATCAATTTGAACCGGTACCTGATAGTGTTGATCCAAAAAATATTTTAGGAGGTCAGGCAAATTTGTGGACAGAACAAGTGTATAATATGCGCCATGCAGAGTATATGACATGGCCGAGAGCATTTGCAATTTCTGAAGATCTTTGGTCGCCGAAAGAAAGTAAGAACTGGGATAATTTTGCAAACAGGGTTGAAAAACATTTTGCACGATTTGATGAAGCACAGATAAAATATGCACCGAGCATGTATGATCCTATCATTAATGCAAGCGCTTCGCCTGATAAAAAATTAATGGTGGAACTAAGTACCGAAATAAACGGGCTTGATATTTATTACTCTTTTGATAATTCTTTTCCTGATAATTTTTATCCAAAATATACAGAGCCAATCATTGTTCCCGAAGATGCTGTGCAAATGAAATTAATAACTTACAGGAATGGAAAACCGATTGGGCGCATGATGACGGTGCCTGTTACAGAATTAAAGGCGAAGGCGGGAGTAAAAAATAAATAATTTTCTATAATTTTCAAATCTGTTTTTTAAATAATTGTAGCGGGCGGTGAAGACACCCACGGATAAGGGTGAAAAAATAAACGTACGATTTTAAAAAAACTCGTTTTAGATTAATAGAAAAACTTTTGGCTTATTGTTTAAAGATACTTCCTGTTTAATGTTGGATAAATTATTTCAATATGAAAATAAAAGCAGAAGAGATAGATATTTCATTTGAAAAAATTACAGAATATTTATTAGTGAAGAAAGAAAAAAATGATAAATCTAAATTTTTATTTGCATTGGGGTATTCAAGAGAAAATTGGCAGGAACTTTTGTATGATATTAGAAATATAGCAATAAATAATGATTTAATTTTACAGCAAACAAATGAGTTTGGAAACCTATTTACAGTAAAAGGAAAATTAAAGCAAAAGAAGATGATTACTGTATGGCTTCAACAAATTACTAATAACAATTTTAGATTTATAATTTCCTGATAAAAATGAATAAAAAATTTCAGTTATATCAACAGGTATTGTTGGCTAAAGCTTTGCCTGAACATGGATTGCAAAAAGGAGATGTGGCTACTATTGTGGAAATAATAGATAAACAAAATAAAACGGGTTATAGTCTTGAGTTTTTTGATAGTAACGGAGATACTTTAATAGTAACTGTAGTAAACGAGACTGACATAGCTGCGGTAAAACCTCATTTGGTAGTAAACTATAGAGAATTGCAGATTTGAATGCATTCCCCGCATATTTTTTCAACTTTCAATCTATCTATCTTTGTAAAATGAAATACCAGCCCGGCGATAGGGTATTAGTTTTACATTCCAACGAAGAGGGTGAAGTAGTGGATATTATTAATGATAAAATGGTATTGATAGATGTAGATGGAGTGCGCTTTCCCGTGTATAACGATCAAATTGACTTTCCCTATTTTAAACAATTTTCTGAAAAAAAAATTATTGAAAAAAAGAAAGAAAAAAAATATATTGATAATATTAAAAAAGAAAAAACTACTTCAAAGGTAAAAGTAAGTGAAGGAGTTTGGCTTTCTTTTTTGCCGGTGTTTGATAAGAATATTATTGATGACGATGTAGTGGCAAGTTTTAAACTGTACCTGATTAACCAAACAGACGAGCCATACAATTTTATTTATTCAGTACATTTTGCAGGAACAACAGGGCTTGAATTAAAAAATCAAATTTATTCCCTCACCGATTTTTATTTGCACGATGTTCCGTTTGAAGAAATGAATGATTCGCCGAAATTTATATTTGATTTTTCATTGATAAATTCTAATAAAAAAAAAGCAACCCATTTTGAAACCTCAATAAAAATAAAAGCAAAAATTTTATTTAAAAAAATTGAAGAAATGAAAATAAAAAATGAACCTACATTTTCATTTTTGCTTTTTGAAAAATATCCTGATAAAATGGAAGAAATAATTCCAGAATATACCAACACGCAAGGGTTGCTTTACGATGCAGCTAAAGCAAAGCAAAACCTGGAACCACCGCGCTCAGTAATAGATCTGCATATCGAAAAGCTTTCTGATGACTGGAAACACTTAAGCAACTTTGAAATATTAACCTTACAATTACACACGTTTGAAAAATATTATCAACTTGCCATTGCCCATCATCAACCCAACTTAATTGTGATACACGGCATCGGAACCGGTAAGCTGAGAGAAGAAATTCATAACATTCTTCATTCAAAAAAAGAAGTAAAGAGTTTCGTAAATCAATATCATCATAATTTTGGTTTCGGCGCAACAGAAATTTTTTTTCAATATTAGAAGCCCCTAAATCCACTTTGGAAAATTATTAATTGGCAATGTAGATTTATTTATTTAGTTGTTTTTGTCTTCTCTATTCACAATTCACTATTCACAATTCAATTACCTTTGTCTTACTGCAAATTGGGTTATCGTCCCGATAAAATCGGGAAGGAAAGTCCGGACAGCAAAGAGCAACACACCGGTTAATGGCCGGTCCCGATCTTGATCGGGAAGAAAGTGCCACAGAAAATTACCGCTTCTTAATTTCTTTAAATGGAAATAAAGAGCAAGGGTGAAAACGTAAGGTAAGAGCTTACGATCCGATGCGGTAACACATCGGGAGGGTAAACCTTGTGTGCTGCAATGCCACGTACATCAGCGTTCCGATAGCTTTCGGAAGAGGGCTGCTCGCCCGATGCTGAAGGGTAGGCAGCAAGATTGTTGCAGTAATGTAACAGCCAGATAAATGATAGCCGTTCCGTTTACAAACGGGAAACAGAATCCGGCTTACAGGTTTGCAGTAAATTTTTTGAAAGCATCTTCGTGATGCTTTTTTTATTGATTTTTTTGATAAGAATTTTTATTAAAAAAATTATTTATTACTTCATCAGACTCATATTTTCATTGGGCATGTAATTACATTCATATATCTTTGCGCTTCTAAAAAAAGTTCTTTTACAAATGCTCAGCAGAAGAAATATCAGGGTGAAGGTGATGCAAACGCTTTATAGCATTGAATCTATCAATAATGAAACCCGCCCTGGTGAAGCATTACAGATGTTGAAACAAAATATTGAACAATCCCGTTTTCTTTTTACTTACCTCGCTTATTTTATAACTGAAGTAGCACGCTTTGCTGAAAAAGATGCAGTACAAAAGGCTCAAAAACATTTACCCACTCATTCTGATTTAAAAACAGATACCAAAATTGCAGGTAATGAAATTGTGTGGGCAATACTCAATAACACTTCTTTTCAAAAAACAATTGAATATTTTAAAATAAAATTTTTAATTGATGATGAACTCGTAAAAAGGACTTATGTAAAATTAATTGCTTCGCCGGAGTATAAAGAATATATTGAATTGAAAGGAAGAGATAAAAGATCAGAAAAAAAAATACTGGAATATATTTTAGATAACCTCATGTTGCCTGAAGAAAATTTTATAAGCGATGTGGAAGAAAAATTTATTCATTGGGATGATGATGCAGATACAACGATAACGCTGATGAATGAATTATTGCAAAAACCATCTTCATATAATTTTCAGGAAATGGTAACTAAAGAAAAAATGGAATTTGCAACAGAACTGATGGAATGCGTTATTGATAAAAAAAATTATTGCCTTGAATTTATTAAACCCAAACTAAAAAACTGGGATGTGGAACGGATTGCATCGCTCGATATGATATTGATGCAAATGGGTGTGTGTGAATTTTTATTTTTTGATACAATACCTCCAAAGGTTACGATCAATGAGTACATTGATCTTGCCAAAGAATACAGCACTGAACAAAGCGGGCATTTTGTGAATGGCATTTTAGACAACATTCATAAAGAACTTTTGGCGCAAAATAAAATACATAAGAAGAATTTTAAAAACAGTACTTTATAATACCTTTGCAAAAAAAATAAATGAACAGATTGATTATAGGTCTTTGTGCAGCGTGTTTTATTTTTTCCTGCAACATCCGAAATGGCAGAAACAAAGGGGATGTTCTTGCTGCAAGCTCTGCACAGTTTACCGATTCAACAACCGTGCAGCTTATTGATTCAGCATATAATTTTGGAACTGTAACTGATGGTGAAAAAGTAGAATACAGCTATCGTTTTCGCAATACCGGCAAGAAGCCTTTGATAATTGCATCAGCAATCGCAAGCTGCGGCTGCACTGTGCCCGAAAAGCCTGAAGAGCCTATACGGCCGGGCGAAACAGGATTTTTAAAAGTAGTGTTCAACAGCAAAGGAAGAGTAGGAGAGGTGCATAAAACAATAACAGTAACTTCCAACGCATATCCAAAATTTCCAGAATTGCAATTAACAGGAAATGTAGTGCAGGGCAATAAATAATTTTTCAAAATAAAACAAAACAAATAGTATGAATGTAGCAACAGTTTTTTTAATGTTAGGACAAGGCGGCGCAGGCGGCGGCGGATTTCAATTTATATTTCTTGCTCTCATGGTTCTTATTTTTTGGATGTTTATGATAAGACCGCAGGCAAAGAAAGCCAAACAACAAAAACAGTTTCTTGCCAACTTGCAAAAGGGCGATAAAATAGTAACAATTGCCGGCATACACGGCACCGTAAATAAAATAAATGACGATGGCACAATGATGCTTGAAATAAATCCCGGTAGTTATATTAAAATTGAAAAAAGCTCCATCAGTATGGAATGGACGGCTAACATTAATAAGCCGGTAGCTCCGATTAAATAAATTGATGTATGATGTACGATGTATGATGTACAATATTAAAAGATGCGTTAACTAAAACATCATACATCGTACATTGTAAAGTTAACTGCTAAGGCTGTTGTAATAATTGATGGCTTTTAAAAAATCAGGTTCTTTCTTCACCTTTAATTTATTTTCTTTTATAAAATCTTCTACCTGTTTCTTTTTATCTGCCGTTAAATCGTTAAGTGTGGAAGAATTAAATTTAATGGGCGTGGCCACTTTGTTTATCAAAGCATATTGCGTGGTGTGCAACACATATTTCCGCGAGTTGTTAACGATACCGTTGCTATAATTTTCTCCTTCCGGTTTTTTCTCATAGGTCTGAAAAATAGTTATTTTACCAGTGTCGAGTAGCTCTACAAAATTATCCGATTCTGGATCCACATTATTTTTGAAAACCATTACAGAATTAAAATTGTCGGAACTGCCATTGTTATAAATGGTAATCTGTTTTACATTATCCACAAATTCAAAAACAGTATCGTGTTGGGAATATAAAAATTTATGAAGGTCGGCATTCAGGTTTATTTTATCAACGCTGTATTTTTCGCCATTTTTCAGCACTACTTCGCCGCGTTTCCAATCATCGAAAAGCATAGGATTTCCTTCCACTGCATTATCGGCTTTCTCTTTGTAGGCGCGGTTTGCAAAGGGTTCTCCATAAGTATATGGAACAGCCGATGAAAAACCTGACTGTGAAAAAACGGTTGAAACACATACCAGTGACAGTGAGGTAAGAATTAATTTAAACATAGATTTTTAAAGTTATAATTATGATAAAAAATTTTATAAAAAAATGTAAAATAATAAATAATCACTTTCAAAAACAACTTTGATAAAAAATTAAATATTATTTTAACTTACGAAGATAATTATGAAACGAATAGGTTTAACCGGCGGTATCGGAAGCGGCAAAAGCACCGTTGCACATATATTTGAAACGTTGGGCGTTCCTGTATATTACGCGGATGATGCTTCAAAAGAATTATTAAATGAAGATGAAGCATTAAAAGCTAAAATAAGAAATGCTTTTGGAGAAAATGTTTATTTAAATGGAAAACTCGATAAAAAATATTTATCTGATATTGTTTTTAATGACGCCGAAAAATTACAATTGCTCAATTCATTGGTGCATCCGGCAACTATTAAAGATGCATTAGGCTGGATGCAAAAACAAAATGCTCCTTATGTTATAAAAGAAGCGGCATT
>JAICZH010000125.1 GCA_025933775.1 Chitinophagaceae bacterium | reverse complement strand
GTTCCCATAAAAGGCATTTCCAAATGCACATGCGGATCAATGCCTCCTGGAAAAATTAACATTCCCGAAGCGTCAATTTCTTTATCAGCCTTTACATTTAATGTCTTTCCAATAGAAGAAACCGTTTCACCTTCAATAAAAATATCAGCAACATAATCTTCTGCTGCTGTAATGATGCGGCCGTTTTTAATTAGAATGCTCATGTTGATTTATTTTTTATTCATCATCACAAATGGTGATGATGAAATTATTATTATTTAAATCCAATCCGCTCTCTGTTTTGCCAACCAATTTGTTTTTGTTTTTCATCTTCTTTTTCATCAAGTAAATTTTCCAGTGCCTCATAAATTTTACTTAGCTGAATATCATGCTCATCAATTTTCTCTTTTAACTCTCTTAGCAAACCTTGCATTGCCGCATTTTTATTTGCAAATTTCTTTAAGGCAATAAAAGCGCGAACAATAGCAATATTCATCTTTCTTGCCTTCGTACTTTTTAAAATACTTGCAGGCATGGTAACTCCATGTTCAGTAAAAGCATAGGGCAAGTATTTTGAACCTCTATGTTTTATTGAACTCATCACAAATTGTGATGAGTTAGTTTCATTAAATACAATTTGGGAAGAATAAATTTCTTTCCACTCTTTGGCAGTAAGCCTAAACATAAAATCTTTTGGAAAACTTTCCAGGTTTCTTTTTACAGCCTGATTAAAAATTCTTGTTTCAACATCATACAATTTAGCCAAATCATAATCAAGCATGATTCGTTCTCCACGAACTTCATAAATTATATCCTGAATAACCTGGGGTTTATTCATATTTATTTTTTTTCATTAATAAAAAATAAATTATTCCTGAAACAAAAAATCCAACAAACCATGCATAATTATACAAATGTGAAAGCCACGAGGGCACTGCATCTTGTGACATAACTTTTATGGTAATAAGAAAACCGGGGATGTTTGGAAGTATTCCAACAATTAATGCAGTAACCGCTGCAACATTAAATCCGTTTGAAAAAGTATATCGCCCTTTGTGCTGATACAATTCATTTGTTTGCAAATATTGTTTTCTTATAAAATAATAATCTGCTATAAGAATACCGCCAACAGGCCCAAGCAAACTTGAGTAACCAACAAGCCATGTAAAAATATAACCCGAAGGATCAGCAATTAATTTCCAGGGAAAAATTAAAATGCCAATTACGCCTGTAATAAATCCTCCAGTTCTGAAATTAATTTTTGAAGGAGCAAGGTTTGCAAAATCATTTGCAGGACTTACAATATTTGCAGCAATGTTTGTTGCTAACGTTGAAATAGCAACTGCAATCATTGCAATGCTTATAATAAATTTACTTGTAAATTTTCCTGCTAAGATTAATGGATCCCAAATCGCTTGCCCATATAAAATTACCGTTGCCGATGTAACAACAACACCAATAAATGAAAATAAAGTCATTGAAGTTGGTAAACCAATTGCCTGTCCTTTTATTTGTGCTTCCTGGCTTTTTGCGTAGCGTGTAAAATCAGGAATGTTCAATGAAAGCGTTGCCCAGTAACCAACCATGCCTGTAAGTGCCGGGAAAAAGAAATTCCAGAAATCATTATTTGTTTTAAATTTTGATGGTTCTTTTAAAATTGGCCCAAGCCCATGCACCGCATAAATTGCCCAAAACAATAGTGCCAATGCAGCAATGGGCAAAAAGAATGCTTTAAACACCAATAATTTTTTTATGCTTTCTACACCGAGATAAACCACCCACATATTTATTAGCCAGAAAATAAAAAATGTAATTGCAGGCCCGGTTTGCAACCCAAACGATGCAGGAAATATTTGTGGAAGATTTTCAATTTCGGGTAACCATAATCGTAACATTTGATACAAAGCAAATCCTCCAATCCATGTTTGAATACCAAACCAGCCACAGGCAACGATTGCCCGAAGCATGGCTGCAATATTTGCACCTCTTACACCAAAGCTTGCTCTTGCAAAAACAGGAAATGGGATTCCATACTTTGCACCTGCATGTCCGTTTAATATCATCGGAATTAATACAATTGCATTGCCCAAAAAAATAGTAAGTATCGCTTCCCACCAATTCATTCCGCCGCCAATTAAAGAGCTTGCCAGCATGTATGTAGGAATACATAAGCTCATGCTAATCCACAACGCTGCATAGTTCCAAGTGTTCCATGTTCGTTTATTTTTTGGAACCGGCGCAAGATCTTTGCTGTAAAGTGATGAAGCAGAAATTTCAATTAAATTTTCTTCCATTAAATTTTATCTGAATGAATAATTATTTCGTCTCTAAAAATTTCAATAAGAGAATTTTCAGATAATATTTTTTCAATGTTTGATATATGAAGAGAGAAAATTTCCAAAAGTTTTTCATTAGAAATATTTCCCGTTTTAATTAAGATAAGTTTTGATGGTTGTTGTTTAAAGTAAAAAGACTTTAAAAAATCTGCATCTTTTGTAATAACAATACGATTGTCATTTAAAGCAATTTCTAATATTTGGTTATCAGTTGTTTTATTTTTCTTCGGTAATGATAAAGTATGCAATGCATCATGCCCGTTTTGAGTAAGAAAGTCTGCGAGAGATTTTGGTAATTGGGCGTCAACTATAAATTTCATGAAGCAAAACGGTATATACCTTTTATTTGAATTACTTTGGCTGCATATTCCATACATGCAAAAAAATCTTCCCGTTCAAGATCAGGATAATCATCTAAAAGTTCTTCTATTGTCATTCCTGATGCCATAAGCTCCAATAAGTTTTCAACAGGATAACGCAAACCTCTTATCACGGGCTTTCCATGGCAAATTTCAGAATCAATAGTAATTCGTGATAGTAGCTCATCATTCATAAATATAAATTTAAAAATAAAATTTTACAATCCAGAATATTCATCCGCAATCTTCAATGCCTCTGAAATTATCGCAAGCCCTTCATCAATCTGTTCTTTGGTAACACATAATGGCGGCGCAATAAAAACATAATTCCATCTTACAAATGTGTACATGCCCAACTCTCTTATTTTTGCAGCAACTTTATTCATTACAATCATTTCATCGGGCCTGGCATTAAAAGGCGCCATTGGTTCTTTAGTTGTTTTGTTTTTCACCAATTCCAAACAACCGAGCAATCCTGTGTTTCTCCAATCGCCAATGCTGGGATGTTTGGTTTTCATTGCTTCTATTTTTTTATCAAGATATTTGCCCATTGCAAAAGCATTTTCAATCAAATTATCTTCTTCATAAATTTTTAAAACTTCCAATGCAGCAGCGCAACAAACAGGATGCGCTGAATAAGTAAGCCCGATAGGTAGATAAACATCATCATACTTTGCAGCAATTTTATCGCTCACCATCAAACAACCGAATGGCAAATAACCACACGTTAATCCTTTTGCCATCGCAATCATATCCGGAACAATATTGTGATTTTGAAAACCAAACCATTTACCCGTTCTTCCAAATCCACTCATCACTTCATCTATAATTAAAAGTATTTTGTGTTCATCACATAGCGTTCTTACTTTTTGCAAATACCCTTTCGGATATTGCAAACAACCTGATGAACCAGATTCGCCTTCCAATAAAATGGCAGCTATATTATTTGGCCCTTCATAAGCAATCAATCTTTCCAATTGCGCCACACTTTCTTTCAATAAATTTTCTTCGCCATATTCCCAGCGATATAAATATGGTAAATCGAAATGCACAAAATTAGTTGCCTGTTGCGAATCAACAGCGAGCTTGCGGGGATCGCCACTGGCCGTCATTGCCGCATTTGTAGAACCATGATACGATTGATAACGCGATAAAATTTTATGCTTGCCTGTATATAATCTTGCCAGTTTGATTGCGTTTTCAATAGAATCTGCGCCGCCCAAAGTAAAGAATGCTTTGTTTAAATCGCCGGGACAAATGGCCGCTAATTTTTTACCAAGTTCACCGCGTACTTTAGTAACGCATGAAGGAGTAACATAACTTACTTCCTGCATTTGTTTCATAACAGCGTCGGTTATACGTTGATCGCCATGGCCAATGTTTACATTCATTAATCCCGATGAAAAATCAAGATATTTTTTTCCATCATAATCGTAGAGGTAAACGCCTTCTGCATATTTTACTGCAATAGGATTGGTTCCTTTTTGTTTGCTCCACGAAAAAAGCGTATATGCGGTACCGTTAGTAATGATTTCAGCCGTTTCTGAAAGAGTTTTTGTATTCATGTTTATTAAAAAATTTATTTATCAGTTTTTAATTGCATTAGCGCAAATGCGAATTTAAAATATTGCAAGGGAAAATGAATGCCAATAAAAGCATTCATTTTAAAATGCTTTGAAAATTTATTAATTACTTAGATTTTTTTTAAATGTTATTTATTATAACTCAACTTTTGAATCAGTTCAACCGGTAGCTTGGGTAAATTTTTTCTTTCAATTAAAAAAGTAGAAAGACCGGCAATATCTTTAAAAATATAATTGTTGTTCAGTGCCCCTTCGAGGTAGCCGCGCCCGCTGGTATTGCCTGTTCCCATACGCATTCCAATCATTCGGCGAACCATATCAATATGCTTTTGCCGCCAGTTGGCGAGTTGATTATCTGTTTCAATTAGCCCATCTAAAATTTGATAAGAAGTTTGAAAAACCGGAAAATCCCGGTACAACATTATAAACAAAGCTGCACGCATGGCGGCTGCAGAAAGCAATGGCTTCTGCAATAATTTTACATCATTATTATTTTTATTTTCAAAAAAAATAAAATCAAAATCATTGATTCTATCGGTTTCTTTTTCATTCAAACCGTTTTTATAAATATGCCGGTAATCGCTCCAGAAAGGATGAAGATGATCAGTGAGTGGGAACTTATTTTTATAGCTTTTCCAAAGATCAATTTCAAAAAAAGGAATGCGCTCCAGCCATTTATTAATGAGTTGCAAAAGATTCACATCACTTTCTGTTTCATTAATGTTATTGAAATCTTTTTCACTAAAACCACCTTCATTAGTTCGCTTATAATAATCATTATTAAATCGTGTATTCATCTGTAACCCAAGCCTGGCCTCAATTAGCCTGAATTGCACGCTTTGAAAACCGGAAGCAGGGATGAGTAAATTTCTGAATTCTAAAAAATCCATGGGCGTCATCGTATCCAATAAAGTTATTTGTTGCGTAAGCAATTCCAGAATTTTTATAATGCGATGTAAACGATGCCGGACAAGATTCAAATCTTCTGAGTTATCATCAATTTTATTTTTTGCAAAAACGTTTATTATAAAATCCAGTTCAAATAATATTTGTTTAAACCAAAGCTCATACGCCTGGTGAATAATAATAAAAAGCATTTCATCATGCGCAGGTTCGTTTTCATTTTTAAAACTTTCAGGGTATTGTGCATTACAAATTTTATCAAGCTGCAGATAATTGCTATAATACATCGTTTTATTTTCGGGCATAATCTTTATTTTGTTTCAAAATTATAAGAATAGTTTTCAAATATTTGTTTTATTCAAAAAGAGTAAATTTATTTACTTAATAATATATTCGCATAATTCATACAACAGACATGAAAAAAAATAAATTTATATTTCTTCCTTTTTACCTGGTAACATTCTTTATTGCAGGTTCAGTAACTAACGGTCATGCACAAACGAAAAAACTATCGAGTAATTCAGTTCATCCATCATGGAGCGAACAAAGCAACATTTATGAAGTAAATGTGCGCCAATATACTCCTGAAGGCACTTTTAAAGCATTTGAAAAAAGCCTGCCACGACTAAAAAAAATGGGCGTGGAAATATTATGGTTTATGCCAATAACTCCAATTGGTATTGAAGGAAGAAAAGCAAACGAAACCGAATTAGGAAGCTATTATGCTGTGCGAGATTATAAAGCCATCAACCCTGAATTTGGAACAATGGCTGATTGGAAACATTTAGTGAAACATGCGCACAGCATGGGTTTCAAAGTAATTACTGATTGGGTTGCCAACCATAGCTCGCCCGATAATCATTGGATAAAATCGCATCCTGATTTTTATGCAAAGGATAGCGCCGGAAATTTTATTTCACCTTTTGACTGGACGGATACGCGAAAATTAAACTATGCAAACAATGAACTTCGCGATAGCATGATTGATGCAATGAAGTGGTGGATACAACAAAGTAATATTGATGGTTTTCGTTGTGATGTTGCCGAAGGGCCGCCCGCAGATTTCTGGAAACAATGTATTGATTCATTAAAAAAAATAAAAAATGTTTTTATGCTCGCTGAAGGTGAAAAGCCGGAACTGCATGCCGCAGGATTTGATGAAACCTACACCTGGAGCGTAATGGAAGGGTTTGTACATTATCATGCTGGAAAAATAACGTTGGCGCAAGTTGATTCAATCATTAATCATGATATAGAAATTTTTCCTGCGAATGCATATCGCATGTATTACACCACCAACCATGATTGGAACAGTTGGGAAGGAACTGAGTTTGAAAGATATGGCGATATGTATAAACCGCTAGCAGTATTTACGCAAACGATGTATCAAAGTGTGCCATTAATTTATAGTGGCCAGGAAATTCCGAATAAAAAAAGATTGAAATTTTTTGTAAAAGATACGCTTGTTTGGCGTAAGTATGCAATGGCCCTGTTTTACAGCACGTTACTTCATTTGAGAAAAAAAGATCCCGCGCTTGCTGCAGATGCGTCTTATAAAAAACTGGCAACAGGAAATGATGCAGCCATTTTTGCTTATGTAAGGGAAAAGGCTGCGCATAAAATTGCTGTGAT
>JAICZH010000049.1 GCA_025933775.1 Chitinophagaceae bacterium | reverse complement strand
GGCGGCTATAAAGAAGTACAAATAGAAGTAACCGGCGATGATGTTTACGGAACATTAAAATTTGAAAGTGGTGTGCATCGTGTACAACGCGTTCCTGAAACCGAAGCCAGCGGAAGGGTTCACACAAGCGCTGCCACTGTTGCAGTAATGCCCGAAGCAGAAGAAGTAGATGTGGTAGTAAAAGAAAGTGATGTAAAAATGGAAACAGCGCGAAGTGGCGGCGCAGGCGGTCAAAACGTAAACAAAGTAGAAACAAAAGTAATGCTCACGCATCTTCCAACGGGAATTGTAGTGGTATGCCAAACGGAAAGAAGCCAACTTGCTAACCGCGAAAAAGCAATGCAAATGTTGCGAACAAAATTATATGAAGAAGAAGTGCGGCGGCAGGAAGAAGAAATATCGCATCACCGCAAAAGCCTTGTAAGTACCGGGGATCGCTCTGCCAAAATAAGAACGTATAATTATCCGCAGGGCAGAGTTACCGATCATCGTATTGCATTAACGGTGTATAATCTTGATGATGTTTTAAATGGCGAGTTGCAGGAATTTATTGATGCGTTACAATTTGCAGAAAATTCTGAAAAAATAATTCAGCAGTAAATTTATTTTTAAAGTCAAATTTTTGTAATTTTATTACCCAACGGATGATAATACAATATGTCTTATAAATTTCTTAACATAACTACTCTTAACTTTGGCATGTGATTTGAAATATTAATCACATAAAGTTTAAAAGTCAATTTTCTCATAAGCAGTTAGTTTTGGTAAACGGCCCCTGTTTCTACAGGGGCCTTCTTTTTTATTTATGTTTTTAATTATTTGTTAAGCCGGATGATTGCTTTATCCAATTATAATTTTAAATCGTCTTACGTTTATCTTTGTTTAAAAATAACGCTCTTCTGATTCATTTCACTTAGTTGTATGGATAATAATTCCCAGATTTTTCAAACCAGTAAACCTACGCGGTGGAAAAGTGTAAAATGGACCACACGGGTATTAGGCATGATAGGCATCTTCTTTTTTGTAATATTGGGGATTGCATTGTACAGTGGTTCGTTGCCTAATTTACCCAACATGCAGGCCAAGGCGAAAGAATATGAAACAAAACTTGACCCTACAAATCCGCTTACTTTAAAAAATGCACAGAACGAAAAATATAAGGGGTTTAAAGATTTTTTATTTAAAAAATTAAGAGCCGATTCTATAAGAAAAGCTAAAAACAAATCAGCTTCCAAAGCCAATTCACTTAATGTTATCCGCGCTGCATTTTATACACCATGGACGGGCGTTACTTCTTACCCAGATCTTAAAAAAAACATTGATAAACTAAATACCGTTTTTCCTGAATGGTTTTTTGTTGATACACTTACTTATCATTTGCAAACAAGAATTGATAGCGCCGGATTGGTATTGATGAAACAAAAGCAACTTCGCATTATGCCCATTGTTTCTAACTTTCGTTCAGTTGCCACAGGATTTGACGGACGTCTTTTGCATAAAATATTTAGTGACTCTGTTTTAGAAAATAATTTTATAAAACAAATTGCTGATACACTTTCATTTTATGGATTAAACGGTATTAATGTTGACTTTGAAGAATTGAATGAACCCACCAATGATGCGCTTACCCAGTTTCAAAAAAAATTATATGAACGATTGCATGGAAGAGGATTGCTGGTAAGTATGGATGTGGAACCAAAAAATAACGATTACGATTATGCGAAGTTATCGAACTATAATGATTACATCGTTTTAATGACCTATGATGAATATAATAATTCTACAGGGCCGGGGCCAATCAGCGCCCAGAAATGGATTGAAGATGCCGTATCATGGACGGCAGAAAAAATGGACCCTTCCAAAATAATTTTAGGGATTGGCGCTTTTGGATATGATTGGGCTAATGGAAAATATGATCAGAATTATATTTATAACGATGCCATCAATAAAGCAAAAGAAGTAAATGCAAAAATTATTTATGATAATGATTCATACAATCTTCATTTCAATTATACCACTGAAGAAAATAATGATTCAGACATAGAAACAACTACCCATGAAGTATGGTTTACCGATGCAGCCACTACATTTAATATCCTTCGTTTCAGCGATGAGTTTCCTGTTGCCGGCACTGCACTCTGGAGATTGGGAAGTGAAGACCAGCGCATGTGGGAATATTATAACCGAAATCTGAGTAACGCTTCGTTGCAACAACAACCTTTTAATTTTGATACACTCAAAACTGTTTCCATACCTCAAAATGATGTGGGTTTTCAGGGAGAAGGCGAGGTGCTTGATATAATGTATACGCCTCAACCCGGAAAAATTAATTTAGAAATTGACAGCAGTGAAGAATTAATTGCAGAACAAAATTATGTTCAGCTTCCATCCGGATATGTGATACGAAAATTTGCAGAAGATACAACAGTTGGTAAAGGCCATAAACTTATTCTCACTTTTGATGATGGCCCAAGTGAAGAATGGACGCCGAAAATTCTTGATATCTTAGAACGTGAAAAAGTGCCCGCAACATTTTTTGTGGTTGGGATAAATGCGGAACAAAATATTCCGATTCTGCAAAGGGAATATAAAGATGGATTTGAAATTGGCAATCATACTTTCACTCATCACAACATTGCGGACATGAGCCTGCAAAGGGCAGACCTTGAAATGAAGCTCACGCGACTGCTTATTGAAAGCATTACAGGGCATTCCACTATTTTATTTCGTGCGCCGTACAATGCTGACTCGGAGCCGGAAACTTATGAAGAACTCGCTCCCATTCAAAGAAGCCGAAGCGAAAATTATTTAACGGTTAATGAAAGCATTGATCCTAATGATTGGGCTGTTGGCGTAAGCGCAGACAGTATTGTGCAAAGAGTAATAAACCAGGTGCAGGATGGCAATGCCAGTATTATTTTATTGCACGATGCAGGAGGCGAAACCCGCCAGGCCACTGTTGACGCACTTCCCAGGATAATTGATTATTTTAAAAAGAAAGGATATGTATTTACAACGGTTGCTAATCTTATGGGCAAAACTAAAGATGAAGTAATGCCGAGAGTTGCTTCATCACGTGACAGGTGGACGAGAAAGTTTAATTTTTTTCTGGCTGAAACCGGCTACTGGAGCGGTCATATTTTATTCTCGCTTTTTATAATTGGTATTCTTTTATCTGTTGCGCGCATTGTGCTTATGGCAATATTGGCAAGCATTCAAAAAAATAATGATTCAAAAAAGAAAAATAATTTTTATCAATTACTTGTTGCTGATAAAAATGAATGGCCTTTGGTAAGTGTAATTGTTCCGGCTTATAATGAAGAAGTAAATGCAATAAGAACGGTGAATAGCTTGCTGGCACAGAATTATCCGCAGCTCGAAATCATTTTTATAGATGATGGAAGCAAAGATGAAACGTATAAAAAAATGGAGGAACATTTTTTATCAAATCCTAAAGTGCAGGTTTATACAAAATCAAATGGCGGTAAAGCTTCGGCATTAAATTTTGGTATACAAAAATCCACTGCTGATTTTGTTGTGTGCATTGATGCGGATACGCAATTGAAAACTGATGCGATAACAGAGTTAATGAAAAAATTCGACAATGAAAATGTAGCCGCTGTTGCCGGAAATGTAAAAGTGGGAAATGAAATAAATATGATTACCAAATGGCAAAGCATTGAATACATCACTTCACAAAATTTTGATCGCAGGGCTTTTGATTTATTAAATTGTATCACCGTAATTCCCGGCGCCATTGGCGCTTTTAAGAAAGATGCTGTTTTAATAGCCGGTGGTTTTACAACCGATACACTTGCTGAAGATTGCGACCTTACCATGCGGTTGCTTCGCAACAATTATGTTATACGAAATTGTATTTCCGCCATTTCTTATACAGAAGCCCCCGAAACTTTTCATCAATTTTTAAAACAAAGATTTCGCTGGAGCTTTGGCGTGATGCAATGTTTCTGGAAACATCGTGATACCATTTTTAATCCGAAGTATAAAAATTTTGGAATGATAGCGATGCCAAATATTTTAATTTATCAGATGATATTGCCGATATTAGCGCCGCTTGCTGATATTATTTTAGTGCTTAGTCTTATCGCAGCATCATTCGGTGTAATCGTTGCCAGCATTCCGCACATTATTTTTTATTATATCATATTTACTTTGGTGGATGTAGCCGGTGCTGCGCTTGCATTTGCTTATGAAAAAGAAAATCATTTCAAGCTAATATGGATGTTGCCGCAGCGATTGATTTACCGTCAATTGATGTATTATATTCTTATAAAATCTTTCAACAAAGCTATAAAAGGTGAGTTGCAGGGCTGGGGCGTATTGAAGCGTACCGGAAGCGTAAGTGAAGTTGCTGTTGCAAAATAATTAACTTTAAAGATGAACTTACTCAACTAACGGCAACGCCTATACGAAGAATGATAATATTATAAAATTATTCTTAAAAAAATTTATCAATACTTATGAGTTTTCAAAACAAAACAATTTTTATTACCGGCGCTTCGCGTGGTATTGGTAAAGCAATAGCAATAAAGCTTGCAAAAGAAAAAGCCAATATTGTAATTGCAGCAAAATCAATTGAAGAAAATGTAAAACTGGGGGGAACAATTTTTAGCGCAGCAAAAGAAGTGGAAGAAGCCGGTGGAAAAGCGCTGGCAGTGCAATGCGATATTCGTTTTGAAGAACAAATACAAAGCGCAGTTGAAAAGGCAGTTGCTACTTTTGGAGGAATTGATATATTGATCAATAATGCATCCGCCATTTCATTAACTACTATTGAAAACACGCAACAAAAATCTTTTTCATTAATGCATGATATAAATGTAAAAGGAACTTTTTTTGTAAGCAAAGCATGTATTCCTTATTTAAAAAAGGGAACGAATGCGCACATTTTAAATCTTTCACCTCCTGTTAATCTGGATATAAAATGGCTTACTAACCACCTCGCTTATACGCTAAGTAAATATAACATGACGATGATTGCGCTTGGGCTTTCGGGTGAGCTAAAAAAATATAAAATAGCAGCCAACACATTATGGCCGCGAACAACAATTGCTACGGCTGCAGTTCGCAATTTATTAGGCGGAGAAGCTTTAATAAAAATGAGTCGCTCGCCTGAAATAGTTGCTGATGCTGCATTTTACATCCTTAATAAACCATCAACAGAATGTACAGGAAATAGTTTTATAGATGAAGAAGTTTTGGCAAATGAAGGCATTATCAATTTTGATAAATATGCGATAGAACCGGAAAGCAAACTTTATACAGATCTTTTTTTATAAATCAAAATCATTTATTAATTATCCGTTCGATGATATAATTGTTTTTAATCGCTGCAATATGCCGCTCATTTTTTCAAATACATCTTCAAATTGCGGCAATATTTTATTAGTGTAAATAATAAACACAATTAAATATTTTTGATTTTCTTTCAATTCATTTTGCAATGAATTTTTTTGCAAACGATATGCTTCCCGCATTAATCTTTTTATTCTGTTTCTGTCAACAGCTTTTTTAAAATTTTTATTGCTCACGTTAAAACCTGCCTGCAAATGCGAAACATTTTTTTCCGGTTGCAAATAAATTATCCTGAAAGGAAAATGCGAAAATGATTTTCCTTCTTTAAAAAGCTGCTCAATCAATTTGCGGCTTTTTAATTTTTCATTGGCTTTAAAAGTAAATCTGGTTTGAATAGTTTTTTTTAATAAAAAAAGTTCTGCTAAAATAAAAAATAGCCTGCAAAGAGGCTATTCATAAAAAATATGTTTTCAAAGAATTATTTTTTACTTCCATGTTCATCAGAAACGGTAAGTTTATAACGACCTTTTCTTCTGCGGCTGGCCAAAACTTTACGGCCATTGGCTGTTGACATGCGCTCCCTGAAACCATGCACGCTTTTGCGACGGCGTTTATGAGGCTGATAGGTTCTTTTTTTACCTGGCATTTTATTTACATTTTTTCTTTAATAATTTTTTTCAACCATCAGCCGGCACCATCCTGCTGCGTGTGAAGGGCTGCAAAAGTAAGAAATTTTATGCCACGAATTACACGAATTGCACGAATTTTTTACAACATTTATAAATCTACATGTATTGAATTCACTTTTTTGCCAAAAAATATTTTAGAATGCTTATCAAAATCTTTGGTGGAATCGGTTGTAAAAAATTGTAACTGCCTGTTTTTACTGCATTGTATTTCTATTTCAGGATGGCGAAATAAATAATCTTGTAAACTGGCAGCAACTATTTCTCCCTGCGCAATCAATTGAATTTTTTTGGGAATATATTTTTTTATTTTGTCAATCAATAAAGGATAATGCGTGCAGGCAAGTAAAATGGTATCTATCTTACCAGAGTTATTTAATAATTCTTCCACATCTTTTTTTATAAAATAATCTGTACCCGGCGAAGCATATTCATTATTTTCTACAATGGGAACCCAAAGCGGACAAGCATGTTGATATATTTTTATATCGGGAAAAAATTTTTCGATTTCAAGTAAATATGATTTCGATTCTACCGTGCCATTGGTTCCTAAAATTCCTACATTATTTGTTTTAGTATAATTACCGATTACTTCTGATGTGGGTCGTATTACGCCCAAAACTCTTTTTTCATGGCCAAGTGATGGAAGGTCTTTTTGCTGAATTGTTCTCAAAGCCTTTGCTGATGCGGTATTGCACGCAAGAATTATTAACGGGCAATTTTTTTGTAATAACCATTTTACCGATTGTAAAGTATATTCGTACACACTTTCAAAAGAACGATTGCCATAAGGTGTTCTTGCATTATCGCCGAGATAAATATAATCGTATGATGGAAGTTTGTTTACAATTTCTTTTAAAACAGTTAATCCTCCATAACCGGAATCGAAAACGCCAATGGGTGATACATTACTCATGATGCAAAAATAAATAAGCCATCCGCTTTGTGTGAGGATGGCTTGATAAAATTTATTATTTAAAAATTATTTTTTGGGAAGGGTAGTAGAATTAGTATTGTTAGCCGGTTCTTTTAATCCTAATTTTTTTCTTACCAATGGTCCTATGTCGCTGGATGGAGGCATATAAATTAAAGCTTCGCGCGGAAAAATATAAGTATATCCATTTTCTTTAGCTACTTCTTCAATAGCGGTTTGTAACTTTTTTTGTATGGGCAAAGAAAGTTCCTGGCGTTTTTGTTCAAATTGAGTTTGAATTTTTTGATCCATGCCGCCAATATCCTGATATTGTTTTTGAAGTTCAGTTCTTTTTACTTCTTTTAAGCTGGGGCTCATGGTTGCAGAATCTTTATAAAATTTTTGTACCGCATCATTCAAAGCGTTTCTTTGATCTTCGGCATTTTGATATAATGATTTTTGATAGTCATCAAGTTGTGATTGAACTGCTGCCGCCTCGGGCATTAATTGTATAATTTCATCGGCGCTGATGTAACCGATTTTAGTGGCGCTCTGCGCCTTGGAGCTATATGAAAATCCAATTAATGAAGATGAAACTAAAATAGCTGTAATGAACTTTTTCATTTTTGATTGTAATATTTGTTTTTAATTAAGTATAAAAATTTTTATTTTAAGCTGCGTCGCCAGTGATGCTTTCGCATTTATTTAACACCCAATTCGCGGAGCACGTCATCGCTCTTGTCCAATTTTGGGTCGGCAAAGATAACGGTTATTCCTTCACTTTTATCTAAAATAAAATCATATAATTTTGAAACAGCCAGCTTCTGAACTGCATTATAAACTTTATCTTCTATGGGCTTTATTAATTCCTGTCTTTTTTTAAAAACATCTCCTTCATAACCAAATCTTTTTCGCTGAAGGTCTTTCAATTCTTTATCGGCATTAAATAATTCATCTTCTCTTTTTTTGCGGAGATCATCGCTGAGCATTACTTTTTCTGCATCGTATTCTTTATACATTTTATCGAGCGCTGCAGATTTTTGATCAATCTCTTGCTGCCATTGTGCGCTGAATTGATCCAGCTTTTGCTGTGCTTCTTTGTATTCTGGCAATTTACCCAGAATATATTTTGTATCAATTACTGCATATCGTTGTGCATGAGATGCAGTAAATAATATACATGATATAAGTATAAAAAATATTTTTTTCATAACTCTTTTAAGGTTTATTGATTTATAAGTTTATTAGTTTATTGGTTTATTAGTTTATTGATTTTTTTATAAGTACAAATAAACCTATTTAACCAATTAACCCATTAACCAATTATTCCGGTTCCTGCCCAAGCATGAAGGTAAATTTAGCAGCGCCTTTTAATCCAGTATTGGCATTAATTCTGTCGAGCCCAATTCCATAATCGAAACCAAGCAAGCCAAACATGGGTAAAAAGAATCGCAATCCAACGCCCACCGATCTGCGCAATTTAAAGGGATTATAATCTTTAATGCTGTACCATCCGTTTGCGGCTTCAAAAAAAGCTTCACCATAAATAGTACTGCTGGCGCTTGTGGTAAACGGATACCTCATCTCAAGTGTATATTTATTAAAAATAGTAAAAAAGTTACTTGCGGTGCTAATATCTGGATTAATTTTCGGATTTGAATTATCATAAACCGGATAACCTCGCTGCGCAATAATATCATAACCGAGCAATCCATAATTATTACTCAACCCTGCATCACCCAATTGAAAACGTTCAAATGGCGAAGTAATCGTTTTATTAGTATAACGGCCAAGGAATCCATATTTGGCGGCAGCCATTAAAACAAATTGTTTGTCTTTTTCCGGCCCGTGCGCTTGCCCGATGGGAACGAACCATTGAGCAGTAAACCGCTCTTTATGAAATTCTACTAACTTATATTGATCTTCGGCAGCCTGGTGAGCATAATAAGAAGCGCTATTAAATAAAGAATAGGGCGGCGTAAATTGTGCGCTCAACATAAAATTAGACCCACTGGTTGGATAGATTGGATTTGGCCCGGCAGAGTTCCGCGCCAAAGTAATTTTTAAACTAAAATTATTTGAAATACCATTGGTTAAGCCTGGAAAAATGTTATACTTTTTTAATTTGTATCGTTGATAATCCAACTGATAAACTAATGAGAAAAAGTCATCGGGCCATTTCAATTGTTTACCAAGCGCCACGCTAAATCCTGTTGTTTTAATGTAAGATGAATCTGCGTAAGAGCGATCGTAGAAACCTGTTGGGCTAAATGCATTGGCATATTTGGTATCGTAATAACTTATGGTAAATGAATTTCTTTTTTTACCGCCAAACCATGGTTCTGTAAAAGAAAAATTATAAGAGCGGAACTGCCTTCCGTTGCTTTGTCCTCTCAGGCTCAGCTTTTGCCCATCTCCTGTTGGCAATGGATCCCAACTTTTTTTATTGAAAATATTATGAATAGAAAAATTATTAAAAGTAACACCCAATGTACCCGTCAAACCAATGCCTCCCCCAAAGCCGGCAGAAAGTTCCAATTGATCAGATGATTTTTCTTCCAATCCCCAGGTAATATCAACGGTGCCATCTTCCGGATGCGGATCTATTCCCGGATTTATTTTTTCAGGATTGAAATAACCGAGTTGCGATAATTCACGTTCGGTTCTTATAATGTCTTGCCTGCTGAATTTTTCACCGGGCACTGTACGTAACTCGCGGCGTATTACGTAATCTTTTGTTTTATCATTGCCGGTAATATTTACTTTGCCAATGTTTGCCTGCGGCCCTTCTACAATTCGTATTTCGTGGTCTATTGTATCATTATATACAGCAGTTTCTACCGGTGTTATATTAAAAAATAAATATCCGTCATCCTGGTAAAGGCTGGTTATATCACCCCCTTCGGGAGAAGGTGTTTTACCTAATTTTTTATTCAAGGTTTCGGCATCATAAATATCTCCTTTTTTTATTCCTAAAAGAAGGCTTAATACTGAATCAGAGTATTTGGTGTTGCCCTTCCATGTTATGTTTCCGAAATAATAGCGATGGCCTTCTTTCATTTTTATGGCTACATCCAGATTGCCATGATCGTTATAAGTAGTATCGGCGGCAATTACAGCGTCGCGAAATCCTAAAGAATTGTAATAATCTAAAATGTGTCCTTTATCTTCCTGGTATTTTTTTTCATTAAATTTTGCAGAGCTTAATTTAAAGCGAAAGTATGGATCGAGCAGTTCTTTTGTTTTGGAAGGAATTAAATATCCATTCTTATGTAAATATTCATTAAACGTGAGCCTATTGCTGTTGCCTGAATCATATACATTGCCCACAGAAGTAGGGAATAAAGTAAACCGGCTCATTTCTTTGGTTCCCTTCATTTGTTTTTTTAATTTTTGTGCAGTTACATTTTCATTGCCGGCAAAATAAATATCTTTAATACGAACTTTTGAATTTTTAGTTACAGCAAATACAATGTTTACAGCGTTAGTAGCATTCGGGTCTTTTATTTCATTTACTTTCACATCTACATTTCTAAATCCTTTATCAACATAAAATTTTTGAATTATTTTTATTGCTGATCTTTTTAAATTTTCTGTAACCCGCGTTAATTTTCCTTTGGCAAGTCCCAACTTTGGCGTTAGGTCATCTGCTTCACTTTTACTTACTCCTTTAAATTTAAAATTGGTAAGGCTTGGCCTGTCTTTAATATTTATTTCAACAGATAGTTTATCACCAACCAGGTTGGTAAAATAAATTTGAACATCTGAAACAAGATTTTGTTTCCATAAATTATCAATTGCTTTGGAAAAATTATCACCACCCGGTATCATTACTTTATCTCCTACTGCAAGCCCTGAGATAGAGATGATAAGATTTGGATCAAAAGAAGTTCCGGTTACTTTAATGCTTGAAATTATATAAGGCTTGGGTGATTTGGCGTCAAAAATATTTTCGAGCGAAACGTTTACTGAAACAGGAACTGAGTCGGTAATAGCAGTTGATTTCGTTTGTACAGGAATGCTATCAGAAATTTTTGAATTGCGAATGTTGTCCGAATCATTTGTTACAACTTGTGTATATGCAATAGTTCGGGCAGTAAAAGTTACTACTACTAAGAATAAAATCTTGTAGATCTTAGGCATCAAATCAGTTTTAATCGGTGGGCAAGATAAAGGCAATATTTAAAAGTATTTGTTAAATCACCTGCAAGAAACATTTGTAAAAAATTGTTTTTAAAAAGGAGATAGTTATTTATTATTTATTCAGAATTTGTTCGCTTGTTTTTCCAAATCTTCTTTCGCGATTTTGATAATCAAAAATTGCCTGGTATAAATTTTCTTTTCTAAAGTCGGGCCATAAAGTATCTGTAAAATATAATTCGCTGTAGGCAAGCTGATACAATAAAAAATTACTGATGCGATATTCACCACTGGTTCTAATCATAAGTTCGGGATCGGGAAAGTGTGTAGTGCATAAATGCTGCTCCAATACTTCGCTGGTAATATTTTTAGGATCTAATTTTTTTTCTTTTACTTCTTGGGCAATTTTTTTTACTGCCTCAGTTATTTCCCAACGGCTGCTGTAGCTCAAGGCCATTATAAGATTAAGGCCGGTATTGGCTTTGGTTGCCATGCACGCATCTATTAATTCTTTTTGAGCAGATGAAGGCAGCAGCTTTGTATTGCCAATTACGTGAAGTTTTATATTATTTTTATTTAAAGTAGAAACTTCTTGTTTAATGGTTTCAACCAGCAATTCCATGAGGCCGGTTACTTCATCTTTTGGCCTGTCCCAGTTTTCGGTACTGAATGCATACAATGTAAGATACCCGATTCCCAATTCTGCACATCCTTCTACAATATTTCTTACACTTTCTACTCCGCTGTAGTGGCCAAACAAACGATCTTCTCCTTTTTCTTTTGCCCATCGTCCATTGCCATCCATAATAATGGCAATATGTTTTGGCAGTTTTTCAACATCTAATTTTTCTTTAAGATTCATCTCTGTTTAAAATAATAAGTCAGGCAAAAGGAGGCCTGACTTGGATTGCAAAAGTACAAAAATTGTTTAAACGAAATTCAGGTATCAGGTGTGAGGCATAAGATATAAATTCAAAATATTTTATTTGGGAACTGTGGGGCAACGATAAGAAGATAGATTAAAAGAAACGCCAAATTCTGCTATCGCGTATTGATCCTTTTGCTTGCTAAACCCGCGCTGGCGGCCTTCTACGCCAATAGGAGCACCCAGTTCATAAGACCGGTCCTGCAGCTTTGATGCAATAGAAGCTGGTGGAAATTTATCAACGCCAACATAAGTAGTGCTTACATCGTCAATATAATCGGTGGTTGTAAAACGATGAGCAACTTCAAATGAAATATTTATTTTATCAGTAATGGCATATTTTACTCCAAAACCAATGGGAACACAAACAGCCATAGTTCCATATTCTTTTCTTCCTTTATAAAAAGTTTCGCCTTCGGTATTCAAGGGTCTTAAAAAATATTTTTCTCCTCGCAGATATGCATAAGGATCATAACTGAAAACACCCACTCCAATGGTTGCATAAGGTGTAAAATTATGTTGTGGGTCTGTTGGAATAAATTTAAAAAAATTAAAATCGCCTCTTAAAGCAATTTCAAAAATGTTGGTATTAAAACTAAGGTTTCTTCTTCGCTGGTAATCATTTTGGCTATACTGATCGCTATATCCAAGTTGAGCAAAATGTATCGTTAAACGCACTGCTGCATAATTATTCAATTGTTTTCTGAAGAAGCCGCCCACAGCAATTTTAGGCCTGTTGAAAGCGGCTCTATTATTTAAATCACCAAAGTAATGCGCAGCGCCAAAGGTAATTCCATACTCACCTTCCTGAACCATTTCGTACTGGGCATTTGTTTTCGTAGTAAATGCAATGGCAATAAAGAGAAATGCAAAAAATTTTTTCATAATGGGTGCAAAAAAAATCATGTTGGTAGAACGAAGAAACAACCTTTTAATTATAAATGCAAGTTAAAAATTTGTCATTAATTTCTTTTATCAAGTCCCCACAATAATTTATTTCGAATAGTTTGTAAAAAATTTATTTCATTGAGGCGAACAAGATTTATATTAAACGTTTCTTTTCTGATGGCAAGCAAGACTTCTTTTGTAACAATTTCGCGGCGGCTGTCGAGCGTGCATAAAAATCCATCCGTTCGGCCTTCTACTTCAAAAGAAATAATGGTGCTATCGGGAACTACCAAAGGCCGGATGTTTAAATTATGCGGCGATACCGGTGTAATAACAAAGCTAGCAGATTCTGGAAAAACAACCGGCCCGTTACAACTCAGCGAATAACCCGTAGAACCTGTAGGAGTGGCTACTATCAAGCCATCGGCCCAATAGGTATTTAAAAATTCACCATTAAGGTACGTGTGAATTTTAATCATGGGTGAAGTATCTTTTTTATGAATCGTAAATTCATTCAGCGCATAAGCTCCTGCTTTAAACAAAGGCATATTGGCATCGAGATGAAGAAGCGTTCTTTTATCGGTCATAAAAGTATGTTGCACCAAAGCCTTTACAGCAGTATGCAATTCATCTTTACCAATGCTTGCCAGAAATCCTAATCTTCCATAATTAATTCCCAAAACGGGAATTCCTTTATCACCTACAAAAGTTACTGCATCAAGCAAAGTGCCGTCGCCACCTAAGCTTATCAGAAAATCTATGTCTTCGAGGTCTTCGGGGCAATTAAATGTTGAATATTTATCTGAAATATTTATAGAAGAATAAAACTCGTTGAAAAAACTTTGAAAAACAACCGGTTCAATTTTATAACGATTCAATTCGGCAAGCAATAATTTCATTCCTTCATGTTGCTCTGCTTCCAATCCACGGCTGTAAATGGCTATTCGCATAATTTTTTTAATAAAATATTTTTTTTTGAAAGCGGCTAAAAGGAAACGATATGTAAAAATAAATCTTTTGGCTAATGAATTGCAAACCCTTTAAGGCTTAAAAATATTATTTATAAAACGGAAAATTTTATGCCAAAAAAATAAATCAATTATTACTTTCTGTTGAAGAAAAATCTGTATTAGCATTTACCGTCTCAGGCAATGTATTACTTTCATAGCCGCAATTACTACAGCGGTATATATTTTCAGAAGGAACAAGGTTTGCCAAAAATAACCAGCTTAATATAGCCGAAATCATACTTTTAGCATTTGGTTTTGGAACCAATTCAATATTGTGCGAACCGCATTTAGGGCAAACAGCATTGCTGCGATAATCTTCATCAAATTGATTCAATAGCCCAATTACTTTTGATACATCGTCATTTTTTACCATCAATTTAATTCCGCCAAAAACATTTGGAAGTAAAGTATTAAGGTTTTCATCTTTTAAATAACATTCTATTCCTTCGCTCCGGAGTTTTGTAAGTGCGATATGAGCAGAAATAAAATTTTGAAATGTGCGTACGGTTATTAAATCCATTTTAATTAATTATTCAACATCAGCGGCATTACCAGCATTAAAAGTTCTTCGTTTTCATTTTTATCCGTAGGTTTTATGATGCCGGGTTTGGTGGGCGTGCTTAATTCTACAATCACTTCTTCACTATCGGCGGCGTTTAGCATTTCAATTAAAAACCGTGCATTAAAAGCAATCTGAAGATCTTCACCATCGTACTGACAAGCCATGCGCTCGTTGCCTTCAAAACTAAAATCAACATCCTGCGCTGCAAGCTGCAATTCGCTGCCGGTAATGGTTAGCGCTACCTGGTTAGTGCTTTTATTGCTAAACACACTTACCCTGCGCAATGCATTTTGAAAATCATTTTTATTTACAGTAAGCTTATAAGGATTATCAGTTGGAATTACTACTTTATAATCGGGAAACCTTGCATCAATAAGGCGGCATACAAGCTCGGTGCCATCATGTTTTACAAACAAATGATTGCTGTTGTATGAAATTTGTAAGGCATCTTCATTAGAAGGAAGAGCGCTCTTTAATAAATTCAAAGGTTTTTTTGGAACAATAAATGAATTCTTTTCCGGGCAATTAACATCGTTCAATGTATAACGTACTAACCTATGTGCGTCTGTGGCAACACTTGTAATTCCTTTTGGCGAAAGTTCAAAGAAAACCCCTGTCATGGCGGGCCGCAGGTCATCATTGCTTACTGCAAAAAGACATTTATTAATGGCAGTAACCAATGCGGATGAAGGCATGGTAAAAGAATTTGCTACATCCGCAACAGGTTCTTTTGGAAAATTATCAGGATTCTCACCCATCACTTTATACTTACCATTATCGCTGGTAATTTCTATTGCAAAGTTTTTATCAATATTAAATGTGAGCGGCTGCTCAGGAATATTTTTTAGTGAGTCCAATAAAATTTTTGAAGGAATACAAACTTTACCACTATCTTTTGCTTCTATTTCCATGTTTACTTTCATTACCGTTTCCAGGTCGGTAGCTACTACCCTGAGTTTATTTTTTTCTATTTCAAATAAAAAATCTTCCAGAATAGGCAATACAGTATTGGCATTGATAACACCGCTTATTTGTTGCAGGTGTTTTAAAAGTTGAGTAGATGAAACGATAAACTTCATAAAAAAAATTTGTTGATGCCAAAGATAAAAGAATAGTATTAATAAAAGCAGCCCCCGACCCTTAAGATATTTTTTTAAACCCAAATTCTGTAAAACTTAAATAGAAATAAACAGATAAAATCCCTTTACAAAACTTTAATCATAATTTTGCAACAATTAATTTTTATGGATATTAAAAATCAAAAAATAGCTTTGCTGGTTGATGGTGATAATGCGCAGGCAAAATTAATGGACCTCATACTGGAAGAAGCTTCCAAATATGGAAAGGTTACGATACGGCGTGTGTATGGCGATTGGACGGTTCAGCACATGAATCAATGGAAAGGACTTTTAAATGAAATGGCATTTAATCCAATTCAAAAATTTTCATACACCACTGGTAAAAACTCTACTGACAGCGCTTTGATCATTGATGCAATGGATATTTTGCACGATAATTTAGTGGATGGATTTTGTATTGTTTCCAGCGACAGTGATTATACAGGGCTTGCCAAGCGCATAAGAGAAGATGGGATTTTTGTAATGGGAATCGGTGAACAAAAAACGCCGAATGCATTTGTAAAGTCGTGCGAAATTTTTACATATATAGAAAACCTGGAACCGAAAACAGAAATACCCGAAAAAAAAGAAACCGTAAAGAAACAAAATGAAAAAGCGGCAATTAATATAAAGCTCATCAATAAAGCGTTTGACATGAGCATTAATGAAAGCAGCGAAGCATACATTTCAACACTTGGAATTAATTTAAGAAAACTCGATCCCAGTTTTGATGTGCGCACGTATGGTTGTAAAACGCTTACTCAATTTTTTTCCAAGCTTCGCAATTTTGTTGTGATGGATAATGTGGTAAATGGACTAAATAATCCTTTGGTAAAAAAGAAATAGCTAAAAGCTAAGAGAACAAGAAGGAAGAAAGAGAGAAAAGAGGAGCAACTCTTTTTCTTCTTCAACTCTTTTTAACTCTTAGCTATCTTTCCATCCCCATAAATAACGACAGGCGTACGTTCGGTAAGGCGACCATTTTTTAGAAATCTTTTCCAGTTTTTGTTGCAATAATTTTTTATCCGTTACTTTTATTTTATACAATTTAATAATGCTTTGTTTCAAGCCGAGATCATCCATTGCAAAAACATCTTCGCGGCCGAGCGTAAACATTAAGATCATTTCAACAGTCCATTTGCCCACTCCCTTAATTTGTGTAAGCAATGCAAGAACCTCATCATTGCTCATTTTATGCAAACTCGCATCAGTGATTTTATTATCAATAAAAAATTTACAAACGTTGTGAACATAAGAAGCTTTTGCATTTGAAAATCCAATGCTGCGAAAAACCGTTGCAGGTGTTTGTAAAATTTGTTGCTCTGTTGGTTCTTTGCCTTCAAATAAATCAAGAAAACGATTGTATAAAACTTTGGCAACTTTTGTGCTCAATTGCTGACTTAGAATTGAAGCGCATAAACGCAAGTACACTTTATTTCTTTTGTTTAAAATAAAAGGTGTTTGCGCATCAATTAATGTTTTTAATTTTTTATCTTTTGATAAATGAATGATATGTTGCATGTGAGTTGTGAGTTGTGAATTGTGAGTCGTGAAATGTGAGTTGTGAATTGTAAATAGTGTCCATTGCATATTGTCAATTGCCATTTGCCAATGTTTTCAAACAGCATTCCAGCTAATATTCCCATCTTTTTCATCTTTCATTTCTATTCCTAATTCAGCAAGTTGGTTTCTTATTTTATCTGAAGTAAAAAAATCTTTTTTCGATTTGGCTTCCTTTCTTATATCAACAAGTAATTGCATTACGCCGTCAAATGTTTCATTGTTTTGTGAAAGAGATTGCAATCCTAAAATATTTTCAAGATATACAGTCAAAGCATCTTTCATGCGATGAAGTGTTTTTGAAGACAATACATTTTTTTCAATGATTCCATCTTTAATTGAATTAATAACAGGAACGATTTCAAATAAATTGGCCAATACTTTTGCTGTATTAAAATCATCATTCATAAATTCATCAAGTTCATCCAAAAGAGAATTTATTTTTTTATCCAAATCATTATCATCAGGCAAATCAAAATTTTCTTCTTTTATTTTTTTTAAATTTTCGTATCCTTCCCACAATCTTTTCAATCCTTTTTCTGCTGCTACCAATGCTTCACTGCTAAAATCTAATGTGCTGCGATAATGCGTTTGCAAAATAAAAAAACGAATCGTCATCGGGCTGAAAGCCTGTGTGAGTAATGGATGAATACCACTGAACATTTCGGTAAGCTTAATAACATTGTTATAGCTTTTGCCCATTTTTTTTCCATTGATCGTTATCATATTATTATGCATCCAGTATTTCGCCGGCTGCACATGATTGCAAATAAAGCTTTGCGCAATTTCACTTTCATGATGCGGAAAAAGAAGATCCATCCCACCGCCATGAATATCAAACCTTGCTCCCAAATATTTTGTTGCCATTGCAGAGCATTCAATATGCCAACCGGGGAAACCCTCTCCCCACGGGCTTTTCCAGCGCATAATATGTTGCTGTGGTGCAGATTTCCATAAAGCAAAATCGGCTTTATTTCTTTTTTCATCCTGGCCTTCGAGCGCACGAGTTGTTTCTAAAAGATCATCTAAAACACGGCCACTCAGTTCGCCATAATTATGTGTTGCTGCATATTTTTTTACGTCAAAATAAACAGAGCCATTTACAACATACGCAAAGCCAGCTTCAATAATTTTTTCAATCATATTTATTTGCTCAACGATATGGCCTGTTGCAGTGGGTTCTATGTTTGGATCAAGTGTGTTGAATTGTTTCATTGCCCAATGAAAAAGATTGGTGTATTTGTGCACCAGTTCCATTGGTTCTACTTTTTCGAGCAATGCTTTTTTTGAAATTTTATCTTCAGCTTCACGTCCTTCTTCTTCAAAATGCCCCGCATCGGTAATGTTGCGAACGTAACGCACTTTATAACCGAGATAAGTAAGATAGCGCAACACAACATCAAAAGTTATATACGGTCTTGCATGACCCAAATGGCTTTCGCCGCTTACAGTAGGGCCGCATACATACATGCCAACATACGGTGGATTGATAGGAATAAATTTTTCTTTTTGCCTGGTGAGTGAATTATAAATTTTTAACGGCATAATATTTTATATAAAAAATAAATTTTTTAAAATGGCATTAAATCGTGCAAAGGTATTATTCTAATAATTTTTCGGAATAAATTATATTAAATGCCCGATGGGCAAAAGTAGGAGCAGTATAAGAACCCGAAATTAAGATTCATATATCAAAGATAATTTATTTACCCGCTTAAAGAATAAAGTTTTTTATGATGAAGGTGCATCGTTAATCTTGGTAAAATCAGCGATTCACTTAATTACTGTATTTTCTGAAAGCGCGCTTTTAAGAATGCATTAAGTTTTTAATAAGTAATGAACTTTTTTCTGGTAAGGTTTAAGATTTAAAAACGAATAGCTTAATGGAACAGCCGGTTATAACAAATAAGTTTTAGTTTTACAACGTTGATAAAGTTAATAAATGTCCAATCAAAATTTAAATACATCAAAAGAAATATTATCTGCTGCAGATAAAGAATTTGAAAATAATATTCGCCCTGCAGTAATTGAAGAGTTCAGCGGGCAAAATCAAATTATCGAAAACCTGCGCATATTTATTAAAGCTGCAAAACAACGTAACGAAGCATTGGATCATATTCTTTTTCATGGGCCTCCGGGCTTGGGAAAAACAACGCTCAGCCGTATTGTAGCCAATGAGCTGAATGTGCATATTAAAGAAACCAGCGGGCCTGTTATTGAAAAGCCGGGCGACCTTGCGGGATTGCTCACCAATCTTGAGCCGCATGATGTTTTGTTCATTGATGAAATACATCGCCTGAGCAATGTAGTGGAAGAATATTTATACGCCGCAATGGAAGACTACCGGATTGATATAATGATTGATACCGGGCCTAATGCGCGAAGCGTACAAATAAATTTGAATCCATTTACATTAATTGGAGCCACTACACGAAGTGGTTTGCTCACGGCTCCATTGCTTTCGCGGTTTGGAATAAAATCAAGATTAGAATATTATAATGCAGAAACTTTGCAAAAAATAGTTTTACGTTCATGTTCAATATTAAATACAAAAATAACTTCGGATGCGGCAAAAGAAATTGCAGGAAGAAGCCGCGGCACACCAAGAATTGCCAATGGGCTTTTACGAAGAGTTCGTGATTTTGCACAAGTTTTATCCAACGGAATTATTGATTTTGCCATAACAGAGCATGCATTAAAAGCATTGAATGTAGATGAATATGGGCTTGATGAAATGGATAACCGAATATTGAATTGTATCATTGAAAAATTTAAAGGCGGCCCGGTTGGCATTACCACAATTGCCACAGCAGTGGGCGAAGAAACAGGAACTTTAGAAGAAGTGTATGAACCTTTTTTAATTCAGGAAGGTTTTTTAATGCGCACGCCACGCGGAAGAGAAGCAACACACAAAGCTTATCAACATTTAGGAAAAATACCACATAAAAATTTTAATGGGCCGGGGTTGTTTGATACATGAAATGAAGAATTTTATAAAAAAAGTTTTAAACAAAATGAAAACAATTTTATTTTAATTATTCCTACTTCACAATTTGATATAAAATAAATAATATCAAAATAAGATGGACACCAATCCTAACCAGATAAACAAAAAAAATAAAAAGGATTTTTTCAATCTTTTCTTAGAAGTTTTTGGTTTCATTCGGATAGTTGCTTCGCCATTCTTAATAGGAATTGCGATTGGTTTTGGAGTTTATATTTCAAAACCAGACAGTGTAGGATTTATTATCGCTATATCAATTGCAAGCATCGGACTTATAGTCGGAATAATATGGGCGACAAAAATTTGGAGAAAGAAAAATACAATAGATTATATAACAACTGCAACATCACCCGACTTTGACAAATTTGATAAAGATCAAGAATAACATTATTAGTCATACTTTCCGCTTTTTAATAAAAATATCACCGGCTTTTTATGCAGATCAATTTTTTCTTTTTTCCATTCGTCAATCGTTTTTGTTTTTATACTTTCATTAGCAGATGTAATTTGGGATGCAATGCACAACTTCGTATATGCATCACAGTTAGATAGCAAGTCATTAAATAATTTATTATTGCGGTAAGGTGTTTCAATAAAAATTTGTGTACAATTTTTTTTCAGCGATTCTTCTTCTAATTGTTTTATTTTTTTATTTCTTTCAAAATTATCTATTGGCAAATAACCATTAAAAATAAAATGTTGCCCATTCAATCCGCTTGCCATTAATGCAAGCAATATTGAACTCGGACCTACCAATGGTTTTATAACCGCATTCATTTTTTGCGCTTCATGCACTAATAGCTGGCCAGGATCCGCAATTCCAGGACATCCGGCTTCGCTGATGATGGCAATATTTTTTTCTTCTTTTATTTTTTGTTTAAAAATATTTATTTGTTCACGCTCTGCTTTATGAATTGCGTACCACTCAAAATCATCAATAATAATTTCTTTCGCAATTTTTTTTAAAAAACGTCTTGCGGTTCTTTCATTCTCTGCAAAAATTACAGAACAATTTTTTATAGCATCCAAAACATAAGTTGGAATTGTTTCAACAGCATCATCAGATAAAAAAGATGGAATAAGATACACCATTCAAATTATAGTTGATTGATAAAAATTTATTGCGAAGCAGGAGTTTCCATATCATACAAACTTAATGCAGCAGCAATAACTGCATATCCCGGCGCAAGCACCCATCCTATAATCGGAACTACATGCATAATAAAAAAAACCATTCCGTTACCAATCGCAAGTCCTTTATGATTGCCGATAAAATAAACGCTTTGCAAAGAACCGAATCGGCGTCTTTCGCTGCTATAATCCAGCATTGAAAAACCAAAATAATAACATTCAATAAAAATTGCCAATACCGGAGATGCCCATCCGATAAGAGGTACAAGCGATAAAAACAATATAGAAATTAAATAAACTGTTTGCCATAGAGCATTGCGCAATGCAAGTTGAATACCATTTGAAATATCTTTAAAATATTTATTGAAATTAAAAAAGTGATGCGTATTACTTATGATTGCTTTTGTTTTTTGGCTAAGCCATGCAAATACCGGAGAGCCAAAAATGAGAAATAAATATTTGAACCATGAAAAATAAAACAGCATTAATATGATTTGTAAAATAAGCTGACCGAAAATAAAAATAAAGCGCAACCAACTGCTCTGTTCCTTTTGAAGCCATATTTTTAATCCGGTCTTTGAAAAAAAATAATCAATAACATGTGCAGATGATTTTGCAAAAAAATAAATGCCCGCTACAAATAAAATTGCATAAATAATGCCCGGTATCAGTATCCATTTCCATAATTTATATTTTACAATAAAATGATGCGCTTTAAAATAAGATCTTATTGATATAATTATTTCTTCAAGCAAAATTATTTGCATTAAATATTACAAATCATTTCAAACTTAAATAATATAATTTAGTTTGTGCCAAAAGTTTTATTTAAATGCTACTTTGAAAATTTTTTATGAAAAAAATACCTTTATCATTTTATGCCCGAAAGGATGTAGTTCAAATTGCAAAAGAATTGGTCGGGAAAATAATCATTACGCGTTTTGATGGAAAAATAACTTCGGGCAGAATCGTAGAAACAGAAGCATACGTAGGACTTACAGATAAAGCCTCCCATTCATTTGGCGGCAGAAGAACTTCGCGCAATGAGCACATGTATGCTGCGCCAGGCACGGCTTACGTATATATATGTTACGGCCTTCATCACATGATGAATGTGGTAACCAATGAAAAAAATATTCCTGATGCAATTTTAATAAGAGCCATTGAGCCACTCGAAGGAATTGATATGATGTTAAAAAGAACGGGCAAAAAAATTTTGGATAAAACACTTACCCGCGGCCCCGGAAATGTTGGGAAAGCATTGGGAATTTTTAAGCATCATTCAGGCGATCATCTATTGGGTGAAAATATTTACATAGCAGATGATGGAATAAAAATACCTGATGAAAAAATTGGTATCAGTAAAAGAATTGGCGTGGAAAGCGCCGAAAAAGATGCATGGCTTCCGTATAGATTTTATTTAAAAGAAAATAAATATGTAAGCAGAAAAAATAAATAATCGAGTAAATATTTTTTAAAATAAAATTTTTATTTTTTGCAAAATATTATTTATCCCATTTCATTTTTTAATAAAAATTATCTGTAAACAAATCGTAATTTTGCAACTCAATTTTTAAAATAAAAAATAAATATTTATGAGCGCAGTAAAAGTTGCTATTAATGGTTTTGGAAGAATCGGTCGTTTAATTTTCAGGCAAATTCATCACATGGATGGAATAGAAGTAGTAGCTATAAATGATTTAACAAGCCCTAAAGTTTTAGCGCATCTGCTCAAGTACGATAGTGCACAAGGAAGATTTGAAGGCGATGTAAAAAGCACCGATAATTCTATTGTAGTAGATGGGCAGGAGATTACGATATATGCACAAAAAGATCCCGCGCAAATTCCCTGGGGAGCGCATGATGTAGATGTAGTAATAGAATGCACCGGATTTTTTGCAGATAAAACAAAAGCGGAAGCACATATAAAAGCGGGAGCAAAAAAAGTAGTTATATCGGCGCCTGCAACTGGCGATCTCAAAACAATTGTATTTAATGTAAATCAAAATATACTCGATGGCAGTGAAACAATCATTTCTTGTGCATCATGCACAACCAATTGTCTTGCACCGATGGCAAAAGTTTTGAACGATACTTTTGGAATTAAAGTTGGTTTTATGACAACCATTCATGCATATACCAACGATCAAAATACACTTGATGCCCCCCATGCAAAGGGCGATTTGAGAAGAGCAAGAGCCGCTGCGGCAAACATTGTACCCAACAGTACGGGCGCTGCAAAAGCCATCGGGCTTGTATTGCCAGAGTTGAAAGGAAAGCTGGATGGCGGCGCTCAAAGAGTGCCGGTTATTACAGGCTCACTTACTGAGCTTACAACTATTTTAAATAAAAAAACTTCCATTGAGGAAGTGAATGCTGCCATGAAATCCGCTACCAACGAAAGCTTTGGATATAATGAAGATGAGATTGTAAGTTCTGATGTAATCGGAATTCATTTCGGTTCTTTGTTCGATGCTACGCAAACAAAAGTGATAACCGTAGGTGAAGATCAATTGGTAAAAACAGTAAGTTGGTATGATAATGAAATGAGTTACGTTTCGCAACTGGTACGAACCGTACATTATTTTGCAGGGCTTATAAAAAAATAGAAATGTTTATTGATAAGTTTTGTCTAATAAGATTAAACTTTAAAGTGGGTAAACAAAAAATGAAAAAAGGCTGCCTCAAATTTGATTTGAGACAGCCTTTTTAATAAATATGGCAGCTACCTACTCTCCCACATTGTTGTGTAGTACCATTGGCCATGAGGGGCTTAACTGCTCTGTTCGGTATGGGAAGAGGTGAACACCCTCGGTAAAACCACCATAAAAATGTAAGATGTGACATGTTTGATGTGTTATTACATCGTACATCATACACGTACATCATAAAATAAATTAACATAAAGGGAAAGTTGTAATACAAAATAAAAAAATAAAGCTTACGGGCAATTAGTACTACTCGGCTTTAGTGTTACCACTTTTATACCTGTAGCCTATCAACGTCATAGTCTTTGACGGCCCTTAAAAGTAAACTCATCTTGAGGAAGGTTTCACGCTTAGATGCTTTCAGCGTTTATCCTGTCCGTACATAGCTACTCAGCATTGCACCTGGCGGCACAACTGATACACCAGCGGTACGTACGACCCGGTCCTCTCGTACTAAGGTCATGTCCTCTCAATTTACTAGCGCCCATCACAGATAGGGACCGAACTGTCTTGCGACGTTCTGAACCCAGTTCACGTGCCACTTTAATCGGCGAACAGC
>JAICZH010000132.1 GCA_025933775.1 Chitinophagaceae bacterium | reverse complement strand
TACGGACATTATTGAAGCAGGAAATAATTATTATAAATTCAATCTGCAAAACATTTCTCCATCGCAAAATAAAATTGTAATTGCAGCCACCGCATTAACCAATACCAATAATGAAAGCGCTTTAAGCCGTTATATTTTTTTAGAAAAAAAGTCGGATGGGTGGCATGTGAATTTTAAAAGGTGAATAAATAGGCTTTTTAAATCTTTAGCTTTTATGTTGCCTGCTGTGGTTTGTTCTGCGATTTTTTAGTTGTTCGCCGAATAAAAAGTCCTTTCATTATATATCCCCATCCAAGTCCGCATAATGTCCAAATGACAAGACCAAACCCAATTTTAATATAATTGAATTTATCACCATCAATTAATGGGAAAAAAATTTCCATAAATAAGAACATGAAAAATCCCATACGCAAACCATTCGCCACCCAGTTATATGCCGGAGTTGTTAAGTTTAAAGGTTTTGAAAATTTTTCTTTTTGTGTTTCTAACCATTTTTGTTTCCAACTTTTTTTGAACCAAATCCAAATCGGAAACGTCAAACCCAATAAAACATAACTCGTCAGGTTGGTCAAACATGGAATAATCTTTCCGCAATTATCACAATATAATCCAAACCAGTTTTTAAAGGCTGTGTGGTTTTGTAATGTCCATTTTAAACCCGAATGAATAGTTCCACAGTACGGGCAAGGAATAAAACTTTTCTCAGCGAGTGGTTTATTATTTTTTTCAATAAGCGTTATCCTGGGCACTCTTTGTCCAAATATCAGTTCATTAAAAGCAAGCCCCGGGTTAATTATCCAATGAAGCATTAAAGGATTTTTCCAAGTCCAAACTTTATATTTTGTTGTGTCGAAATTCATGGTTACAAATTTAGGAGTTATTCCAATTCTAATAAGGGTCGCCTATTTCAGACTATCAATAATATCCTGTTGCGAGCCGGAAATTTTTTTCATTACATAACCAATCTCTTCAGCCATATCACTTTTGCGGTTCATGATCATTTGCAATTTTGAATTTTGCGAAGCAGTAATGTTGTCATCAGTGGAATTATTTTTATCATTATGGCTTATTTCCATCACCATTTTTTTAAGGTCGGCATCGGCATCTTTAGTTGCCTGCACCATTATTAAAACGGTAATTCCTTCCAGATCATTTTTACTCATACCTTTCAATTCCGGATTTTTATGCAATGCTTCTGCAAGGCTGTCGGCGTTAATGGTATGGCGCTTTAAAGTTTCAGCAGTTTGTAAAATTATTTTTTTAATCGGGGTTCTTAAAAGAGGAAAAGATGTTTCATAAAATTCGTTTGCATCAGCAGGGATTGCTTTCAAAACCTGTGCATTCATTGTTTTGTAACTTGTAAATAAAATGCAAACAAAAAGTAATAATTTTTTCATAAGCAAAAATTTTTCTTATAAATAGTTATTGTTTTTGAATTTAGGTTTGCAGAAGAATAAACGCAGAAAACAATAAAAAATTTGGATGATGAATAATTAGTTACTAACATTTTTAAAATAAAATGAGATTAATTTTTGGATTAAGTATAATAAGAATAAATAAGCATTGTTTTAGTAACGCAAAGAACGCGAAGTGTCGCAAAGATCGCAGATAAGATTTCCCTTTAATTCTAAATATCGCTTTGCTCCCTTTGCGTTTTCATTGCGTACTTTGCGATACAATTTTTCTTAAATTTTCTTATTTTTTATACACATGAATATAAAATATATTGGCATGATATTTCAGCCTTTTATTTTCTAAAATATTTTTTAAAATAAATAATAATTATGAATCCCAATCTGAAGCTGAAAGGCCAAAGCGCACTGGTAACAGGCGCTAACAGTGGAATAGGCCTTGCCGTTGCCAAAGCGCTCGCCAATGACGGCGCCAATGTAGTAGTGAATTATGTTACCCGCCCTGAAGATGCCGATGAAGTAGTAAATCAAATTAAAAACGATGGCGGAAATGCTGTTGCGATAAGGGCTGATGTAAGTAATGAACAACAGGTGCAGTCTATGTTTCAGCAGATGTATGATACATACGGCACGATAGATATTCTTGTAAATAATGCAGGCATTCAAAAGGATTCGCCGCTCGAAAGCATGAGCCTTGCAGATTGGCAATTGGTTTTAAATGTAAATTTGACTGGACAATTTTTGTGCGCAAGAGAAGCAGTAAAAGAATTTTTAAAAAGAGGAATTATAAAAGAAAGAAGTTGTGCTGCAGGAAAAATTATTTGCATGAGCAGTGTGCATGAAGTAATTCCCTGGGCTGGTCATGTAAATTATGCCACAAGCAAAGGCGGCATTCACATGATGATGCAAAGTATGTCGCAGGAATTGGCTCCGAAAAAAATTCGTGTAAACAGCATTGGCCCCGGCGCTATTCAAACTCCGATAAATAAACCTGCATGGGAAACTCCTGAAGCGCTTAACAAGCTGCTTACATTAATTCCCTACGGCCGAATTGGACAACCAGAAGATATTGGAAAAGCAGCCGTATGGCTTGCCAGCGATGAATCGGATTATGTAAACGGAACAACTTTATTTGTTGATGGCGGTATGCTTTTGTACCCGGGGTTTTCAACTAACGGTTAGGCATAGACGCAGTTTTGTTGCAAACTGGCTATTGAATTATTTAAAATAAAAATCAAATTGCTACATAAATTGCTTATTGCATATTGCCAATTGCCTATTGCCTGTTGTCAACTGTTTCATTCTCTTCAAATCCTTTCTCCGGCCGCATTTGAGGAAACAATAAAACGTCTTGTATAGAAGGCTGCTTAGTAAGTAACATACAAAGTCTGTCAATTCCAAAACCAATGCCGCTTGTGGGAGGCATTCCATATTCAAGTGCACGCAAAAAATCATAATCAATAAACATGGCTTCATCATCGCCTCGTTGCATCAGCTTCGATTGTTCTTCAAAACGTTCTCTTTGCTCGAGCGGATCATTTAGCTCGCTATAAGCATTTGCAATTTCTTTGCCGTTTACAATTAATTCAAAACGCTCTACCAGACCGGGTTTGCTGCGGTGTTTCTTGGTAAGGGGGCTCATTTCTACCGGGTAATCAATTATAAATGTTGGCTGAATAAAATGATGCTCACATTTGGCAGAAAAAATTTCATCAATTAGTTTTCCTTTACCCATTTTATTATCTGCGTGTATGCGTAACCGTGAGCAAACTTCCCGCAATTCATTTTCATCTTTGTTTGTAATATCAATTTGGGTAAATTCTTTTATGGCATTGTACATGCTTATTCTTTTGTACGGCGCTTTAAAATCAATTTCATTTTCTCCTATCGTAACTTTTGAAGTTCCGTTAACCGCAAGGGCAGTAGCTTCCATAAGCTGCTCTGTGGTTTCCATCATCCATAAATAATCTTTATAGGCAGTATAAAATTCAAGCACGGTAAACTCCGGATTGTGCGTACGGTCCATTCCTTCGTTACGAAAATTACGGCTGAATTCATACACCCATTCAAAGCCGCCGACTATTAATCTTTTTAAAAAAAGTTCATTGGCAATTCTTAAATAAAATAAAATATCCAATGCATTATGATGTGTAATGAAAGGCCGTGCAGCCGCGCCTCCGGGAATATTTTGCAACACGGGAGTATCTACTTCAAGCGCACCGCGATCATTAAGAAATTGACGTATTGCATTGATCATTTTTGTGCGCTTTACAAATGTTTCTTTCACATGCGGATTTACAATAAGATCGGCATAGCGCTGCCGATAACGAAATTCTGCATCGGTAACCTCATCAAAAGTTTCACCGTCTTTTTCTTTTACAACAGGCAAAGGCCTTAATGATTTTGATAGCAAAATAAATGAAGTAACGTGTATGGAAATCTCTCCGGTTTTTGTTGTAAAAACATATCCTTTTACGCCAATGATATCGCCAATGTCTAATAATTTTTTCCAAACAATATCATACTGCGTTTTATCATCTCCGTTAGTAACATCATCTTTGCGCACATAAATTTGTATTCTGCCGCTGTGATCCTGCAACACGCCAAATGAAGCTTTGCCCATATCGCGTATGCTCATAATTCTTCCGGCGATGCACACATTTGCAAAATCACCTTTCTTTTCTTCATTATAATTTGTTTTTATAAATGATGCAGTTGTATTTACAGGATATAATGCTGCAGGATATGCATCAATCCCACGCTTTGAAAGCTCACTTAATTTTTCTCTTCTTACAATTTCTTGTTCTGATAATTGATTATTCATAATGATAAATAAAAATGTTTGTCATAATGCGACAAACAATATTTAATTTTTTTTCAAAGGTAACTTTTGAATAGCAGATGGACAAAGAGTATCTTAATGAAACAAATTTTACGTAAAAAATTTTATTAATCTTAAAAAAAATTTCTCAATTTGTCCAATTCAGCTAACCTTGTTTGTTATATCTGTATAAAATAAATTATTAAACAAATAAATTTTAAAAATCATGAATGAGTATGCATTAATTATGAGACACCAGGACGGCAGCAAAATTGCTTCGCCGGAACAAATGCAAATTTGGATGAAACAAACAATGGATTGGATAAACAGCATTTCTGCAAAAGGAAAATTCGTGAGCGGCACTGGCTTGCCATTTGATGAAGCCAGAGTGGTTCATTCAAATAAAACCGTAACCAACGGGCCTTTCGGTGATATTAAAGAAACGATTGGCGGCTTTATTACGGTGCGTGCAATATCTGCAGAAGAAGCTGCAGCGTTTGCAAAATCTTGTCCGGTTTTACAAGGCGAAGGCAACACCGTTGAAGTAAGAAAGATTGCCAAAAACGATGGCACACATTAAAATCATTTATTTATTTATTTAAATTAAAAAATCATGAAAGAGTTTTTGTTTTTGTACAGAACAAATTATGCAAACATGCAGCACGCAACCAAAGAACAGGCAGATGCTATGATGAAAAAATGGATGGATTGGCTGGGCAACATTGCTGCGCAAAATAAATTAACCAGCAAAGGTGAACGATTACACAATTCCGGCAAAATTGTAAAAGCAAACAATGTAGTAACCAACGGTCCGTTTACAGATATAAAAGAATCTATCGGCGGATATTCAATTATCAAAGCAGATTCGTATGATGAAGCAGTTGAGTTTGCAAAAGGTTGTCCTGTTTTAAACACAAATGGAAATGTAGAAGTAAGAGAAATCAATCCAATGTAATTTTTAAGAAAAGAAAAAAACCTCTGTATTAGTTTTACAGAGGTTTTTAATTATGCAACAACAAGAATTAATACCGCATTTATTCAGAACAGAGTTTACAAAAATTACTGCTGTATTGTGCAAGTTATTTGGCATTGAGCACCTTCAATTGGCAGAAGATATAGCAGGCGAAACTTTTTTATCGGCGCTTGAAACATGGAGCTACAAAGGCATTCCGGAGAATCCGGTTGCATGGTTATATACCGTTGCAAAAAATAAAGCCAAAAATATTTTCGCACACAATCAAACATTTAATAATAAAATTCAGCCGCAAATAAAACAAACATTGCCGGGCAGTGAAGAAATTGAAATTGATCTTTCACAAAAAAATATTACCGACAGCCAGTTGCAAATGTTGTTTGCTGTTTGTAATCCTGTTATATCAATCGAATCTCAAATTGGTTTGGCATTAAGAATACTTTGTGGTTTTGGAATTGAAGAAATCGCCAATGCGTTTCTTACCAATAAAGAAACCATTAATAAAAGATTATTTCGCGCTAAAGAAAAATTAAAACAGGAAAATGTACCGATTGAATTTCCATCGCCGGAAGAAATTGATAAACGTTTGGAAACAGTTTTAACCACATTAT
>JAICZH010000058.1 GCA_025933775.1 Chitinophagaceae bacterium | reverse complement strand
CGAAATAATGCTGCTGTAAACCGTAACTTTTTGTCCGGTTCCGTACGTTGCAAGTAAAGGCCACATCAATGCAAGATCAGTAATTGTTGGAATTACTTTTTCAATGCCAACGATTGCAATATGTGTTTTGGGCCATGCCATGCTAAGCCTTCCGTTTCCTTCATTTTCGGTAATTGCACTTGCGCCAATATCGCTGATAATAAAATTAGCGCCGGTAATTCCTATTTCAGCATTCGTATATTTTTTTCTCAATTTTTCGCGGGCAACCAATGTAAGTTCTTCGGGAGAAAGTTTAGAAGGTGTATGAAGTTTTTCTTCAAAAAGTTTGGCAACATCTTCTTTGCTTTTGTGCATGGCAGGCGTTACAATGTGATACGGTGGCTCGCCATCTAATTGCTGAATGTATTCGCCCAAATCTGTTTCTATGCTTTCAATAT
The DNA here is from genome assembly GCA_025933775.1 of Chitinophagaceae bacterium. Classification (GTDB taxonomy): domain Bacteria; phylum Bacteroidota; class Bacteroidia; order Chitinophagales; family Chitinophagaceae; genus Ginsengibacter. Next base: position 21,585 of record JAICZH010000058.1, on the reverse strand, counting down.
TATTTTGCTCAAGAAAATGATTTAGATGAATTTCTTCTGTAACCATGCTCTTACTTTTCACAATCGTTTTGCAATTTTTTTCTTTGCAAATATTTAAAACTTCGTCTAAGCATTCCTGTGAGTCTTGCGCCCAGATAACTTTGCCGCCGCGTTTTGTAAAGTTTCTTTCAAACTCTTCCAATTGCTGATCGAGGGTTTCAAGCGCTCGCCATTTTATATTTTTTGCACGCTCTCTTACGAGGTCAGTATTTTCAAACTGCAATTTTGCCGCCGGCACTACAGCATTGTATCTGCCGATATTAAAATTTATTTTTTGGCGATGATCAAGATCAGCGCTTTTAACGGTGCTCTTTGCCTGGAAGGTGGAAGCGTTTTCAGTCATTGTGATAATTTCGGATTCTTAGTTATAATTTTTTATTTAAGAAATGATTTCTGTTTTAAATAATTTTTCTGATTTTAAAGTATAATACTGGATATAAGTCTGATTCATTTTAATTATTTTACCAAGCCTTTTGTGATTGTTATTAAATAAGGGATGCGTTAAAAATTTTCTTATGTAGAAAGCGACTTCATATTTTTCAACATCAAGAAAAACGATACAATAATTAAGATGGCAAAACTCTTTTCTAAAAAAATCCGCATCTCTTGTAAGAAAGAGTACTCCTTTTATTTGTTGCAACAAAGTAATAATTTGTTCATCTTTTATTCCTTTTCTTTTGAAATCAATACCAATTTGCTTTATACGAAAATGCCATTTTTCTAACAGCTCTCTTTGATCTTTTGTTATGTTTTCATCAAGCAGATACAATGATCAATAGATTTTTAGATTTGTTGCATTAAAGATTCTTTGCTTAATAATACCGCTTCTTTAATCGCTTCTTTCTTCACTGCGCCATGCCATTGCTCTTGAATATAATTCCATGAAAGACCTTCTGCTACCATGTCTAATACATCATCCACAAAAATACGAGTGCCCTTAAAAGTTAATTTTCCGTGACAGATGTTTGGATCTGAAACAATATACTTTCCAATATTTTTTTTCTGAATCATATTTTAATTGTGAAATATAAAGTTACAAAAATTAAAATCCTTGTTTATTCATTATGCTTTTCTTTCACTTCATATCACTTCAGCACTCCCAACTCTTTTCCCACTTTTATAAATGCTTCAATCGCTTTATCTAAATGCTTTTTTCTGTGCGCAGCGCTTATTTGCACACGAATGCGTGCCTGCCCTTTTGCAACAACAGGATAAAAAAATCCGATCACATAAATTCCTTCATCCAAAAGTTTAGCAGCGAAATTCTGCGCCACTACTGCATCGTAGAGCATGATGGGAACAATAGGATGTTCACCGGGCTTTATATTAAATCCAGCTTTAGTCATTTTTGCTCTGAAATATTTTGTATTGCTTTCAAGTTTATCGCGAAGTTTTGTTGTTTCGCTAAGCATATCAAACACTGCAATAGATGCGCCCACAATGCTTGGCGCAACAGTGTTGCTAAATAAATATGGACGGCTTCTTTGGCGAAGCATTTCTATAATTTCTTTTTTGCCTGAAGTAAATCCACCGTTGGCGCCACCCAATGCTTTTCCTAAAGTTCCGGTTATAATATCCACTCTTCCCATCACGCCACAATATTCATGAGTGCCTCTACCTGTTTTGCCAATAAATCCTGTAGAATGGCTGTCATCAACCATTACAACAGCATTATATTTTTCAGCGAGGTAGCAAATTTTATCAAGCTGTGCAATCGTTCCATCCATGCTGAAAGAGCCGTCAGTAACGATTATACGTGTAAGAAGTTGTTGGGTTTCTTTTAATTTATTTTCCAGATCATCCATATTATCATGTTCGTAACGATAACGCTGTGCTTTGCATAAACGCACGCCATCAATAATGCTCGCATGATTCAATGTATCAGAAATTATGGCATCTTCTTCGCCAAACAAAGGTTCAAACACACCACCGTTTGCATCGAAACATGCAGCATATAAAATGGTATCTTCCATTCCTAAAAAATCTGAAATCTTTTTTTCAAGCTCTTTATGAATATCCTGCGTGCCGCAAATAAAACGAACACTGCTTAAACCATAACCTCTTTGATCAATATATTTTTTTGCAGCTCTTACCACTTTTGGATGTGATGATAATCCCAAATAATTATTGGCACAGAAATTTAAAACTTTTTTTTCACCTACTTTTATCTCGGCACCCTGTTCACTTTCAATTATTCTTTCTGATTTATATAAACCTGCTGCTTTCATTGAATCAAGTTCTTCACCGATTCTTTTTACAAAATTTTCATTCATACATTTTATTTTCTTTTGCAAACCTACATGAAATCGCTAAAATGAAAGACTACTTTAAATTGAAATACTGAATTGTAACTTTTTGTTCTCAACTTCGTATAACAATTAAACAGCAAGAAGAAAAATTACCAATTGAATGTATGACTGAGAAAGAATATAATGAATGTGTAAACTTATACGCAGATAATGTTTACCGTTTTATTGTAAAAAATTTACGGCATCAAGAAAATGCCAAAGACGTGGTGCAGGCTGCATTTGAGAAGTTGTGGATTAACAGGGAAACAGTAGAAAATGAGCGAAGTAAATCTTATTTATTCACCGTAGCTTATCATCAAATGATTGATCATATAAGAAAAAATAAAAGAATAAAATTGCAGGAAAATTTTTCAGATGAAATAAGAACAATTCATCAGCCGCATCATAATATAAATAAAATTTTGAATGAAGCATTGAACAGGTTGAATGAAACACAACGAAGTTTAGTTTTATTGAAAGATTATGAAGGATATAGTTATGATGAAATTGCAACTATAACTTCTTTAAGCGAAAGCCAGGTGAAAGTATATCTGCATCGTGCGCGGATACAGCTTAAAACGTATTTGGTAAAACCCGAAAATGTAATTTAAGATGAACATCAACAGAAATAATTACGAAGAATATTTTTTGCTTTATGCAGATAATGAATTAACCGATTCAGAAAAAGCTGAGGTGTTATTATTTGTAAAAGAGAATAAAGACCTTGAAGAAGAATTCAGGATGATTCATCATACCATTTTAAAGCCGAATGTAAATGTGCAATTGACTGATAAATCTTTTTTGCTTAGAAATAATAATTTATTTATTAATGAAGAAAATTATGAAGAAATTTTTGTTTTGTATCACGATAATGAATTAAGTGAGAAAGAAAAACTGGAAACTGAAAATTTTTTACGGCTTCATAAAGAATTAAAAAATGAATTTGATTTAATTGGAATGGCAAGCCTTACCCCTGAACGTTCTGTTGTTTTTGATAACAAAAAACTTTTATACAAAAAAGAAAAAACAGGAAAGGTTGTTCCGGTAATGTTCTGGAGAATGTTGACTGCTGCGGTTTTCATTGGGTTCGGATTATGGATTACTAATTTATATTTTGGGAAAAATGTGAAACATGATAAAGCAATTGTTCATTCTGTTCCTGCAAAAAAATCAACTTCAATAATTAAAAATATTATTCCGGATAAAAAGCCGGCGGAAGTTATTGCGCAATCACACGATAATATAAATACAAAACCAAACGATGAAACAAATATTATAAAAGAAAAAAAACAAACCACCAGAAAAAATAATAATTCTTATGTAAAAAATATTATCCCGCAAAAACCAATTGAAAAAAATAACGCCAATCATGTGCATGAAAAAATAAAAGATGAAATTGTATATAATAATAAAATAAAGGACATATCAAAAGATGAAATTTTATTAATAGATAAAATTAATCCTGTAAAAACATTATTGCAAAATAACGATGAAAATAATAATGAAAAGGCTGAAACCCACGCAGAGACTGTTTCGTACGTTACCAATGAAAATAATGCCAGTGAAAATTATGTATTTTACGATGTTACAACAAACAATTTTAAGAAAACAAAGATGGGCGGCTTCCTGAAAAAAATAAAACGGGTTATCGTAAGAAGCAATCCCATTACCCGGCTCTTATCAGATAATGAACAGCTCGCATCAAACTAAAAAATCAGATAAATAAATATTAAAAATGAAAAAGACAACCTTAAGCTTTATAGGAATTTTATTTGCAATCCATTCTATAGCGCAAACCGATTCAATACAAGTACAACGAAAAAGTGATACGATACGAATTGGTGGAATGATCATTTTAAAAAAAGGTGAGCCTAATGAAAAAAGACGTGTAACTGTAACGGTGGGGAATAAACGAAAAGAAAGAAATTCCAACATCAGCACTGCGGGCATGATACTAGATTTGGGTTTTGCCAATTGGGTTGACAAAACAAATTATACATCTGCTAAAGCAGATAATTATCTTATAACCCGCTCCGGTGCTTCTGATTTAAATGAAAATGATTTTAAATTAAAAACCATTAAATCGGTTAATGTAAACATTTGGTTTTTTATGCAACGCCTCAACCTCATAAAAAATTATGTAAACCTGAAATACGGGCTTGGAATTGAGCTGAATAATTACAGGTTTAAATCTGCATTAAGCTTAAATGAAAGTGGGATAAATCCTTACAATACTTCGCAAAGTATTCCGCATTCATTTGTATTTCGCGATTCAGTAAGTTTCTCAAAAGATAAGCTGGCTGCGGATTATGCAACTATTCCATTTATGTTAAACTTCAGAACCAACACACATGATACTAACAAGGGATTAAGTTTCAGCGCAGGAGTAAGTGTAGGTTATTTATACAGCAGCCGCAACAAACAAGTAAGTAAACAACGCGGTAAAGAAAGAAACCGCGGCGATTATGATTTGGAAAAATGGAAATTTTCTTACATCGCAGAACTTGGCTTAGGGCCGGCACATTTATACGGCTCTTATAGTCCTAATTCTATTTTTGAAAAAGGATTAAATTTTATGCCTTATACGGTTGGAATAAGATTTAGTAATTGGTGATAAAAAATTTTAATGATAAAAAAAATTATAGCAGAATAGAAAGATCTAATTTGAAGCCAGGCAACACATCTTCGCCGGATAAAACATTGTTGAATCCAGCTATTTTATCAACGGTTCCATCTTTCCGAAAAACAAAAACAGTTTTTTTATCAGGATTGATGAGCCATGCAAGGGAGCATCCATTTTCAATCCATTTATGCATTTTGTTTGTAAGATATTTTTGGTTATCCGAAGGACTTTTTAATTCAATAACAAAATCGGGGCACACATGAGCAAACTTTCGTTTATCTTTTTTGGGAACTTCATTCCACTTTTCATTTCGCATCCAGGAAGCATCAGGAGAACGAACAGAGCCATCAGGTAATGTAAAACCTGTTGATGAATCAAAGCAAAAGCCGTTTTTTTCTTTTTTATTCCAGATGGCTAGTTCTGCGGATACATCAGCATTTTGCCGGCCAGTATCCATATTAGTAGGCGCCATAATGATAATTTTTTTGTTCTCATCTCTTTCCACTCTAAGTATTTCATTTTGCTGGCAAAAGTCAAAGAATTCTTTGTCCGACATGGCGTCAGAAAAAAATCCATTTACAGGGATTATTACATCTTCTAAAGCGATTTCCATAAACCAAATTTACAAAAAATTACTTACTCAAATGCATACTTCGCTCTTTGTACAATTGCCTGAAATACGGATCACGCAAGTCTTTGATGAAACGGATAGATTCGCCGGTGCTTTTCATTTCAGGGCCTAATTCTTTATTTACATTGGGAAATTTATTAAAAGAAAAAACAGGTTCTTTTATTGCAAAACCAGTAAGTTTTTTTTCAAAAGTGAAGTCTTTCAATTTTGCAGCGCCGAGCATTACTTTCGTTGCAATATTTAAATATGGAATTTGATATGCCTTTGCAATAAACGGCGTAGTGCGTGATGCTCTTGGGTTGGCTTCAATTACAAATACTTCTCCATTCTTAATAGCAAACTGAATATTGATCAATCCTTTTATGTGCAATGCTCTTGCAATTTTTTCGGCATACTCTTCCATAGTATGCACTATCAATGGAGATAAATTAAATTCAGGCAAAACGGCATTGCTGTCGCCGCTGTGAATACCTGCTGGTTCTATATGTTCCATCACACCCATTACATGAAAGTCATCACCATCGAAAATTGCATCAATCTCTGCTTCCTGGCAACGGTCTAAAAAATGATCAATTAAAATTTTATTATTGGGTAAATGTTTTAATAAACTCAGCACACCTTTTTCCAATTCTTCATCATTTAAAACAATGCGCATGCGCTGACCGCCCAGCACATAACTTGGCCGTACCAAAACAGGATAGCCAACTTCCTTCGCAACTTCAATTGCATCATCTGTTGTAAACGCAGTACCATATCTCGGGTAAGGAATTTCCAATTCTTTAAGCATATCGCTAAAACGTCCACGGTCTTCGGCAATATCCATATTATCGAAGGATGTTCCTATAATTTTTATACCTTTTTCATCTAATCTTTTTGCAAGCTTTAATGCAGTTTGTCCACCGAGTTGCACAATGACACCTTCTGGTTTTTCGAGTTCAATAATTTCCCAAATGTGTTCCCAAAAAACGGGTTCAAAATATAATTTATCCGCCATATCAAAATCAGTAGAAACCGTTTCAGGATTGCAATTGATCATGATGGCTTCGTAACCGCATTCTTTTATGGCAAGCAAACCATGCACGCAACAGTAGTCAAATTCAATTCCCTGCCCTATTCTGTTTGGCCCGCTACCGAGCACAATTATTTTTTTTCTCTTAGATGGGATAGATTCGTTGTGAAGAATATTAGTGTTCATTGGCTTGTTTCAAAACTTTTTTATATAAATTTTTATCAATTCTAAAAGTAGTATTTGCGATTAGTTCATCTAAAATTGGTTTCACAAATGAAATTATCTTCTTTTCTTTTGATAATAACAGTACACCCAATAATCGGCATTAATTTCTTTTGAAAGTACGATAGCTTCTGATTCACCTTCATCAACTTGTTTTAGTAATTCATTATACAGATCTTCGTTTGTAATTGTAAGTGATGTAATCCAATCTGCATTAAGATATTTATTAAGGTTATACTTATTAGAAAGTTGTAGAATTTCTTTTATGAACTTTCAACTGCTTTTAGAAATTCATCATCAAGTAATAACATGGCTTTTATTTATTAATTCTCACTCAAAGGTACTATAAAAATAAGGCGTCTTTGCCTCAAACTCTGCGCTGCAGGTATCTACCATTTTATACACTCTTGTAATTCCAAACTGTTTTCTTTTCTCATAAATATCTTCATCGGTGCTGCCATCTTTCATAATGCGGGCTATTTGCTCATCGCCAAATCCAAGATGTTTTGCTTTGGTTAAAAGCTCAGGAGTTAGAGTTTCTAAAGTTGTCTTCAATAATTCTTTTTCACAGTTACATATTTTTTGTATCTGATAAATAAACCACCTGTCTATTCCTGTTGATTCGCAAATGCGGCGCACACTTACGCCAATCATCAGCGCATCTTTTATTCTGAATATGCGATCCCATTTCGGAACTTTAATGTATTCAATAATTTCTTCGGCATACATTAAACTTTTTCCATAATATCCTAAACCTACAGCTTCATTTTCCAAACTCTGACATGCCTTCTGAATCGCTTCTGCAAAGCTTCTTCCTATTGCCATTACTTCTCCAACAGATTTCATTTGAAGCCCAAGCGTATCATCGGCTCCTTTAAATTTATCGAAATTCCAACGCGGAATTTTTACAATTACATAATCTAATGCAGGTTCAAAATATGCGGAAGTAGTTTGCGTAATTTGATTTTTTAATTCATCCAAAGTATAACCAATAGCAAGCTTTGCCGCAATTTTTGCGATTGGATACCCGGTTGCTTTGCTTGCCAATGCTGATGAACGGCTCACTCTCGGGTTTATTTCAATCGCAATAATTTCTTCCGTTTGCGGATTTAATGCGAACTGAACATTACAACCGCCTGCAAAATTTCCCAAATCTCTCATCATGGCAATGGCTGTGTTGCGCATAAGTTGAAAAGCAGTATCGCTCAAAGTCATCGCGGGCGCCACTGTTATTGAATCGCCGGTATGAATTCCCATCGGATCAAAATTTTCAACCGTGCAAATGATTACTACATTATCATTATTATCGCGCAATAATTCCAGTTCAAATTCTTTCCAGCCCATCATAGCTTTTTCAACCAACACTTCGTGTATGGGTGAAGCGGTTAATCCGCGATTAAGCGCTTCATCCAATTCATCTTTTGTATGTACAAAACTTCCGCCCGTTCCGCCGAGGGTAAACGATGGGCGTATCACCAAAGGAAATCCTATGTCCTGTGCAAATTCTTTTCCTTCTAAAAATGAATTGGCAGTTTTTGCAGGAGCCACCGGAATATTCATTGCAATCATCCATTGACGAAATTTTTCGCGGTCTTCGGCTTTATCAATTGCTTTTATATCCACACCAATTAAGCGGATATTATTTTTTCCCCAAATGCCGAGTTCATCGGCTTCTTTGCAAAGATTTAAAGCCGTCTGTCCGCCCATTGTTGGCAACACTGCATCAATTTTATTTTCATCAATTATTTGTTCAATGCTTTCTACATTGAGCGGCAATAGATAAATTTTATCTGCCATCATCGGGTCGGTCATGATGGTAGCCGGATTGCTGTTGATAAGAATTACTTTGATCCCTTCTTCGCTGAGGCTACGTGAAGCCTGGGTTCCGGAATAATCGAATTCGCAGGCCTGGCCAATAATGATGGGGCCTGAACCAATAATTAAAACTGAATGAATTGATTTGTCGAGCGGCATGAAAATTAAAATCTGTGGCCGCCAAAAATAAATTGAAATGTTGAAATTGAGCGGAATAAATTTAAATTAAGTTGTTAATCATTTGTATTAAAATATTTTGGAATAAAAAAATTCTATTTTGAAAAGTGATTTATAAACAAATAATCAAATTTTTAAAGCAGATAATGTTGTTCACTACCGTATAAATCTTTAAACATTTTTTTTAAAACAAGTAATTTATCTATCCAGGCATTTTCGCCTTTATATTTTATTTCATCCATAAACTGTTCTACTTTTTCCACAGTTTCCTCAGCATTGTCAAGCAGCATATCGGTTCTTCTTTTAAGGTGCTGATAAAATGCATCCCGTTCTTCTTTTGGCATATTAAAAAATCTCAAAAGAGCCACACCAGCAGAAGCGCCAAGAATTATTGCTGCGATGGTAGTTGATTTAGCCATGAGTTTAATTTTTTAAATTTTTTAGTCGTTAGATTTGTAATTATATGAAAACAATTTTATTGCGAAAAAATGTATTGCATAAACCGTTCCTGTTTTTACTTTTTTTATTTTTTTATCATAATTCCTTTTCCCAGCTGTTCCCAGAAAAAAATTATCCAAAAGGATATTTTATTTATCCGGTGGATGCACGGATAAGCCTTGCTGCAAATTTTGGCGAACTGCGGCCCAACCATTACCACATGGGGCTTGATTGCAGAACCAACCAGGTGCAGAACAGGCCAGTGAAAGCCGCAGCAGACGGCTATGTAGCTCATATCCGCATTGAACCATTCGGATTTGGAAGAGCGATTTATATTAATCATCCAAACGGGCTTACAACTGTATATGGACATCTTAATAATTTTTTTCCGGCGCTTGAAAAATATGTAAAAGCGCAGCAATATAAATTAGAATCGTGGCAGGTTTTTTTGGATATTCCAAAAGATATGTTTCCGGTAAAGAAAGGGCAGTTCATTGCTTTTAGCGGAAATGCCGGAGGTTCCCAAGGGCCGCATTGTCATTTTGAAATCAGAGATACTAAAACGGATAAAGTTTTAAACGCGCTTTTATTTGGTTTACCGATTCCTGATAATGTTCCGCCAACAATTTTGCGTGTAGCCATGTATGATAGAAACGTTAGCACCTATTCGCAGTCGCCAAAATTATTCAGCCTGAAAAAAGTAAATAGAATTTATAAAACCAATGTTCCGATTATTATAACTAATACTGATAAAGTAAGTTTTGGTATTTCTGCAAATGATAAACAATCGGGTTCATCCAATCCAAATGGAATTTATAAAGCTATTATTTATAAAGATGAAAAACCGATTGTTGGTTTTGAAATTGACAGTATCACGTACGATGAAACACGTTACGTAAATGCGCACATTGATTATAAAACCCGTGCTGCTGGCGGCCCTTACATTGAACATCTTTCAAGATTACCCGGCTATCCTGAAGGAGTTTATAAAGATTTTAATGGCGATGGCGTAATTAATTTATCGGATGATGATGTGCATCAAATAAAAATTGTAGTAAAAGATGCTTATGATAATACATCAATAGTTGAGTTTGCCATTAAGAGAGGAGATATAAAAAATCTTTCGCAAAACGTGTATGCATCTTATCATGATAAACAGGAATTTCATCCGGGCTTTGTAAACATTTTTGAAAATGAAAATGTGCAACTGATTTTACAAAATGATGCATTGTACGATTCATTTGCTTTTGTTTATTCAGATAAAAAAAATGCTTCTCCTGTTTCTTATTCTGATGAACATTCTTTAGAATCCGGTTTGGTTCCTGTGCATGATAATTTTACATTACGATTAAAATCAAATAAACCTGTGCCTGCAGAATTGATTAATAAAATGCTTATCAAACAAACATGGAATAGCAAAAGTGAAGTGGCAAAAGCAACTGGCAAAGGCGATTGGTTCACAGCTTATTTTAAAAGTTTTGGAAATTTTGAATTGATAGCAGATGATGAGCCGCCGGTAATTGCAGGAGGTTTTCGTGATAATGCCAATCTTTCAAAAAGTACAAGAATTATTTTTATTCCAAAAGATAATAATGAAACTATTAAAAATTTTCGTGCAGAACTGGATGGAAAGTGGCTGATGTTTACTAATGATAAAGGTCGCTTATTTATTTATAAATTTGATGAAAAATGCAGCCGCGGAAAACATGAATTAAAAATTTCTGTTCAGGATGAAGCAGGAAATACCACAGAAAAAATGTATCATTTCACCCGATAAAAAAACCCGGGCCCCGAAGGGAGAAAGGCAACTTTATTTAGTTAATAGATGTTTTATAAATATTGGAATATGAAAACACTTATCTTTCAAATAAACCCCCAGATAGTTTCCTTCACCTTCGGGGAAGGGTTGGGATGGGACTAAATTATAATATATGACACATTTAACAGAAGGAGAAAAAGCTCCTGATTTTAAATCAAAAGATCAAAACGGAAATCCTGTTTCTTTAAAAGATTACAGAGGTAAAAAAGTGGTTCTTTATTTTTATCCTGAAGATGATACGCCAACTTGCACTACAGAAGCGTGCAACCTGAGAGATAATTATTCATTGCTTAAAAGTAAAGGATTTGTTGTGCTCGGCGTAAGCCCTGACGATGAAAAGAAACATAAAAAATTTGAAAAAAAATATCAGCTTCCTTTTACGCTTATTGCAGATGCTGATAAAAAAATTATAGATAAATATGGCGTTTGGGGAGAAAAAAAATTATTTGGAGTAAAATATATGGGCTTGCTGCGAACTACATTTTTAATTGATGAAAAAGGAATTATTAAAAAAATATTCAGAAAGCCTAAATCAAAAATCCATAGCGAAGAAATATTAAAAGCAGCTCCCGGCCCCGAAGGGGAGAAATAAAACAATAGCCTATAAAAATGTTTTGAATTTGATCTTATTATTTATAAAGATGGAATTTCTTATCAAAGAAAATTCGTGGATAGCAAAGCTGGCAGCAAAAAAATTGCAATCAGAAAATGTTGCGATTGTTGTTGGAAAAACAATTCATCTCTTTAATGTAACCAAGCAACAATTTTTGCAGGATGAAAAATGGGTGAAGCATGAAATGAGCCATTTGCAGCAATTCAAAAAACATGGCAACTTTATTTTTATAATAAAATATTTATGGGAAAGTATAAAGAATGGTTATTACAAAAATAAATACGAAGTAGAAGCCCGCAACGCAGAAATAAACCCTGTTTGAGCAAAAACTGCGTTTATGCGTAACCGTTAGTTTATTTTCTAAAGAGATCTTTCACTACCTGTTTTCCAAAAAAATATCCACCTACTGCTCCTGCGGCAGCTCCTGTTATAATCCATGTGTAATTGTAGCCGGCTGCAAAAAAAGCAATGCCTGCGCCAAATAATAAAAAGAAAATAATAGCTACGGCAATAACTTTATTTCTTCTCTTATTTATTTTGTGCTGCGGAATGGGAGGATGTGGCTGATGTTTCTTCTTTTTTGATTGAGGCATGGTTTTGAAATAATTCGGAAATAATAAATTAAAAAAGAAAGTTAGTCGAATATATTCAATAAATATAACAAGGTATCCATACAAAAATTTATGTAATTTAAATCGCTTAAAAAATTTTAGAATTAAAATAAAAAAAGGCTGCTCTTTTTGAGACAGCCTTTTTAAAAATTATTTTAAATATTATTCCGCAACCACTTCAAAATTTACTTCCACTTCTCTTCCTTTTCCAAAATCAATTTTAGCTTTATAATTTCCTAATTCTTTTACTTCATCAATGATGTGGATGCGCCGGCGATCAATATCATAGCCTTTTTGCTCGCGTATTGCTCTTGCAATCTGAACCGAGGTAACGCTGCCGAAAATTTTTCCGCTAGTTCCGGTTTTAGCGCCAATTTTTAAAGGCGACTCCTGCAACACGCTTACTACGCTGTTGAACTCAGCAAGTAATTTTTCTTCTTTTTTGGCAAGTTGCTTTTTTCTTTCTTCCAGTTGTTTCAAGTTGGAAGGATTTGCTTCTACCGCCAGTTTGGAAGGAATTAAAAAATTGCGGCCGTAACCACTTTTTACATTTACAAGCTCGTGAGCGCCACCTAAATTATTTACATCTTGTATTAATATTACCTGCATAAAAATTTTTTTTATTTTATCTTTTTAAAAAAAAATAAAAGAAGAACATGTTATTTTAAAAGATCAGTTACATACGGCAATATTGCCATTTGGCGCGCTTTTTTTACCGCATCACTTACTTTACGCTGGTATTTGAGCGAGTTGCCTGTAATGCGGCGAGGCAATAACTTCCCCTGCTCATTAATAAATTTTTTTAAAAATTCGGCGTCTTTATAATCAATATAATGAATGCCTAATTTTTTAAAACGACAGTATTTTTTTGGCCGCTTCTCAGCTTTTATAGCTGTGAGATATTTTATTTCATTTGCTTTAGCCATTATGCAGTGGTTTTTTCTGTTACTGATGCTACGCCATTTCTCTTTTTTGCATTGTACTCGATGGCGTATTTATCGAGCGCAGTAAACATGTGACGAAGTACTGTTTCATCACGAAGAAGCTGAACATTCAGCTTCTCATTGAAGTCGGATGGCGCCTCATATTCCAAAACCCAGTATAATCCTGTGGTTTTTTTCTTGATAGGATACGCCAGTGATTTTAATCCCCAGGCATTTTCGTGCACAGCCTTTCCTCCATTTTCAGTAAGCAATGAAGTAAATTTTTTCTGAGCCGATTTAAATTCGTCTTCAGAAAGCACAGGGGTAAAAATCACCATCAATTCGTAATTCTGCATTTCCTTGTTTTGTGCTGTTTTACAACAGCAGGTGAATAAATAATTTTAATTTGGGCTGCAAAATTAGGGTATTTTTTTGTTGTGAAAAAGAAAACTTATATTATTCTTTCTCGATCCTATACACAGGAAAACGCAAATGGGCAGGCTCATAATAAACTGAATTTTTATAAATAAAATTTAGTTGTGCGCTTGGATTATTGGCAAATGAAGAATCAGATAATTTCTTTTGCAAAAATTTTTTTTGAAGAGATATATCTTGTTTTAATAATTGTGCAGCAATAGCATCCCATCTGTATTCACTATATCCTTCTTTCTCCTGCAAGATGGCGTCAAAAAAGTTCCACGCAAAAAACCCGTCATCGCCGGTTGGTTCAAGGGTTTCAATTATATAACGGTTTGATGGTTGATTTAAATAAATGATATAATCTGCTTTTAAAAATTTTATTTCTTCTTCTTTTTTTGAAACGGAAGCGTTATAATTCTTATGATGTTTTTCATAAGCTTTTGGAAAAGATTTATAATCGGCAATATGATAAACGCCCACTTTTATTACACTGTCGTTTTTTAATCTTTCCATTTTTACATGATTCAATTTCAGTAAATCAATTACATTCCACCAACCTTGCGGAATGATGTATGCAACAGGTTTTTCAATAAAATTTTCAGCATTGTAAACGTTATAAAATTTTATTTGCTTGGTAAATGGCTTGTTGTGATCATAATACAAAACATTCATTTTTGTTGCATCACTTTTTTTATACCCTGCTTCATAACCTTTAAAAGTAATCATCGAATATTGGGTTGTATCGGGCTTCCAGCTTAATGCAAATTGATTTTGATGAACAGTGTTTTCAATTGCCCGTTTTCTTTTTGCCAGTAATTCATCTGCGTATATGCTTGCCTGTTGTATCATCGTTATCATTAAATCATAAGTTGATTGCACTCTTTGTTTATACGGTTTCAGCATGTGTGTTTCGGGCATAAAACTTATTGTATTAAAAAGCGCAGCATAGCCCGATGAATATCTTGGGCTATCATAAAATTGCGAAAAACCTTTTGACGGATCAGTATCTTCTACATTTACATAAGGAACCAAATCCCATCCTTTATCATGCATTCCGGCAAACAATTTTGGTTCAAATGTTTTTTTAACCCAATCGCCCAAATCCGTGCCCAGCTTATTGTATTGAGTAGTAATTAAGGTCATTACATGTTGGTAATCGGCTCCATCGCTTACATGATTATCTATTAAAATATCAGGATTGAGGTAATGAAAAATTTCTGTAAACGATCGTGCGTTTTTGCTATCGCATTTTATAAAGTCTCTATTTAAATCCAAATTTTGTGCATTGCCCCGAAAGCCATACGATTCAGGCCCATTTTGATTTGCACGTGAATAACTATTCCTGTTTAAACATCCGCCAATATTATAAACAGGAATAATTCCTAAAACAATATTATCAGGTAAAACAATTTTTTTATTAAGAATATCTCTTGCCAGCATCATGCTTGCATCAATGCCATCAGGCTCGCCGGGATGAATTCCATTATTAATAAGAATAACAACTTTATTTTTTTGATGCCACGTAATGGGATTAAATTTTTTTTCATTATTTATTAAAACCAAATGCAACGGGTAGCCTGCATCGGTTGCTCCCATTGGTTTTACCAAAATCCTTTCAAACTTTTTACTTAAATTTTTATAATAATTTATTGCCTGAAAATAAGTGGCTGTTTCTTTTCCATTACTTTTTTCAAAAGGAGTTAATTGCGAAAATGATTGCGTGCTCATAAAAAATAGAAAGCTATAAATAATATGTTTCATTGACCGTATTTAAAATAAAAAAGCCTGCCAAAGATATTGACAGGCTTTTAAAATAAATTTTTTCCGGATATTATTTTTCTAAAGAATGAACTGCTTTAGAGATTTTGCTTTTTAAATTGGCAGCTTTGTTTTTATGAATAATTCCGCGCTTTGCCAGTTTATCAATCATTGATGACACTTCAGAAATTTTTTCTGTTGCAGCGACTTTGGTATCAATTGTTTTTAAATCACGAATCGCATTACGCGTGGTTTTTCCATAATAACGATTTCGCTCATTTCGCTTAGCGCTTTGACGAACATCTTTCTTTGTTGCTGAATGATTTGCCATTAAATAATTTTTTTGGGCTGCAAAGATAATCTTTCTCAATTAAAAAAAAATACTATTCAATTATTTCTTTATTTTCTAAGTTCTGCATCTTCCCAAAATATATAGTTAAAACTCACGATATTTGCACACTATTTATTTTATTTAAAAAAATAATTCCGCTATCCGTATAACTTTGTAAAAAGTTTTTTTATTTCATCATGAAAGATTTCTCTTTTATAACAAGCCCCCATCCTGAATATATTGAAAATTTATACCGCGATTTTGTGAAAGATCCTTCCAGTGTGGATCCTGAAATGAAAAAATTTTTTGAGGGATTTGATTTTGCTTACTCTACCTTACCCAAATCGTTAAATGGCTCTGCCAACGGGGCTTCTGCCACTGCAGATAAAAAAGCATTAGCTGCAGATGCAACCGATTGGATGCGTGAAATCCGTGTATATCGGCTCATTCTCGGTTATCGGAATAAAGGACATTTAATCGCAAAAACAAATCCCATCCGCGAGCGAAAAGACCGCGGAGCCAATCTTGATCTTGCATTTTTTGGCTTAACAGAAAATGATCTTGATAAAACATTTGAAGCTGGAAATTTAATCGGGCTGGGCGCTACAACTCTTCGCAATATTCTCAATCATTTACAGGCCTGCTATGCTTCTCACGTAGGTATCGAATTTAAATACATCAGTGATCAGAAAAAAATTGATTGGCTTACCAATGAAATGGAACGCAAATTTATAATTCCTTTGCCGATAGAAAAAAAGCGCCACATCCTTCAAAAATTGAATGAAGGAGTTATGTTTGAAAAATTTTTGCACACAAAATATATTGGGCAAAAAAGATTTTCACTGGAAGGCGGAGAAAGCGCCATACCTGCATTAGACGCAATTATTAATACAGCTTCAGAACACAACGTACGCGAAGTAGTAATAGGAATGGCGCATCGCGGAAGATTGAATGTTCTCGCTAATATTTTAGGAAAAACGTACGAACAAATATTTACTGAGTTTGAAGGCAACTCAATTCCCGATACCACCATGGGAAGCGGCGATGTAAAATATCACATGGGCTACAGCAGCGAAATTGAAGTTGCCAATCAAAAAAAAGTTCATCTAAAACTTGCGCCCAACCCATCGCATCTCGAAGCTGTAGATCCCGTGGTTATTGGATTTGCAAGAAGCAAAGCCGATGTAATTTATAACAGCAATTATGATGAAATTCTTCCTATTTTAATACACGGAGATTCTTCACTTGCAGGACAAGGTATTGTGTACGAAGTAGTGCAAATGAGTGGCCTTCGCGGTTATTATGTGGGCGGAACTTTACATTTTGTTATTAATAATCAAATAGGTTTCACCACCGATTTTGATGATGCACGTACTTCAGATTATTGCACCTCTGTAGCTTCAGTTATTCATGCTCCGGTATTTCATGTAAATGGAGATGATGTAGAAGCAGTGGTAAAAGCTTCTGAAATTGCAGTTCGTTTCAGGCAGGAGTTTAACGCAGATATTTTTATTGATATGGTGTGCTATCGCAAACATGGCCACAATGAAGGCGACGATCCAAAATTTACACAACCGGGTTTATATGCTTTGATTGATAAACAGCCCAACCCGCGCGAAGTATATGTAAAATGGCTTTCGGAGCATGGCGATGATGCAACCGCAGAACTTGCCAAAGAAATGGAAAAAAAATATTGGAGCGACTTACAGGAACGCTTAGACGAAATAAAACAAAATCCATTACCATACAATTATCAAAAACCAGAATTATGGTGGCAGAACCTGCGTAAAGCAACTCCGGAAGATTTTATTACATCGCCTGTAACCGCCATATCAAAACAAGAAGTGGATAAATTGTTTAATGCAATTATGAACTTGCCTGATGATTTTAAGCCTTTAAGAAAAATTGAAAAAATTCTCCAGGATAAAATTAAATTATTTAATGAAGAGAAAAAGATTGATTGGGCAACCGGCGAATTACTTTCTTATGCAAGTATTTTGCAGGAAGGCAAAGATGTACGCATGAGCGGCCAAGATGTAAAGAGAGGAACGTTCAGCCACAGGCATGCTATTTTAAGAGATGAAATTACCGATGAAAATTATAACCGCTTAAGCCGTGTTTCCGACAAACAAGGCCATTTCAGAATTTATAATTCTCTTTTAAGCGAATATGCTGTATTAGGTTTTGAATACGGATATTCAATGGCCAATCCTAATTCGCTGGTAATTTGGGAAGCACAGTTTGGCGACTTTGCAAATGGAGCGCAAACAATAACGGATCAATTTATTTCCTGCTCCGAACAAAAATGGAGAAGAATGAACGGAGTGGTTTTGTTATTGCCTCACGGCTATGAAGGGCAAGGCCCGGAGCACAGCAGTGGCCGCATGGAGCGTTTTTTGCAAATGTGCGCTGAACTAAATATGGTGGTTACAAACATTACAACTGCAGCCAATTTATTTCATTGTTTTCGCAGACAAATTACCTGGCCTTTCAGAAAACCATTAATTAATTTTTCACCCAAAGCAAATTTGCGACATCCAAAAAGTTATAGCGCTGTTGATGAATTTACAACGGGTAGTTTTAAAGAAACAATTGATGATGCATCCGTAAATGATGCGAAAGCAATTACAAAAGTTTTGTTCTGCAGTGGTAAAATTTATTTTGATTTGTTGGAGAAAAAAGAAAAAGATAACAGGAAAGATGTAGCGATAATCAGATTAGAACAAATCTATCCTTTGCCTGTAAAACAAATTGAAAATTTATACAAAAAATATAGCAAAGCTATTTGGTACTGGACGCAGGAAGAACCATTAAACATGGGCGCAGCCTCATTTCTGCGCATGAACCTTACTTCTATAAATTATGGAATAATCAGCAGACCCTTGAGTGCTGCTACCGCTTCAGGATTTTCAAAAGTACATGCAAAGGAACAGGAAGAAATTATTAATACTGCGTTTTCTATTTAAGCGCTCATGGTTTCTCTTAATTATTCATATAGATCACCATATCTTTTAAAAAACTTTCATCAATCTCTCTGGAATTGTTATTCGATAAAAATTCTTCCAGCTTTTTTTCATCTTTTTCAAATGCGCGTTTTATTGTCTTTTGCTTCATCTCTAATTTTTGAATTTGACCATCGGCACTTATTAAATAATAAATATTTCCATCTGCATATTCGTCATAAGAATTACCGCTCGATACTATTCCATTCGTAGTAAAGTTGGATGGGATAAATTTGGTTTTAGTTAATTTATAAAGCTTATACTTATCGCCATTTACCAAAACTTCTGCAAAATGCACTTTATCTATTTGAGGAATCATTTCAAAAGTATGTTCTCTGTCAATTGCATCATAAAGAGTAAAGGAATTTATTTGATCGCGGTCAACGATAATAGCGGTTTTCTTATCGTGCGTTAGCAAAAGGTCGCCGGTAACTTTGTTGTAATTAAAAAGCAAAGAAGGATTGCTTATTTTTTGTTTCCTGTTATTTATTACATATCCTTTAGCCCAATCTTTATAGTAATAGCGGCTTCCATGCGTTTCTTCTTTTTCTCTTGCAATTGCAAAAGTGCTTCCATTAAACTGCATTTGGCCGCCTTCATTATATGCAGTATTGTAAGAGCTAACCGTATTCATGTGGCCCGAAAAAGCATCCGAAACTAAAACATCCTGGTTCAGGTTTCGGTTTGCGGCGGAAGAATTATTTTTTAAAGAACCGTCATTTCTCAAAACTATCATTAAGTTTTCATCGGCATTCACATTAATGGTAGTATCGGCATAACCTTTTAAGCTAAATAAAAGACTTGCATTTGGATTTACTTTTATATTAAAATTTCCGGCAGAATCTGTAAATGTTCCGGACTTAATTTGTTTTTCCTGAACAAAAACAAATGGAAGAAAAATTCCTTTTTCATTTTTTACAGTTCCTGTTACATTAATTTGCGCATGTACAAATGGGGTAAGGGTTACTAACGATAAAAAAATGTAAACAAACTGTTTCATAAAGATGAAGATAAAGTTACACTTATTTTATCAATTGTTATCTTCTCGCGATCCGCAAAAAACAGCAAGCGTTGTTATTCTCATATTTTACTATCTTGAATAAATTTCAAAAAATAAAAAAATTGAAATCCTTATTTTCATTTTTAATTTTTTACAATACTTTGTATTCTTTTAATTCGTATAACTGTCTGTTAAATTCGTGTTCTTAGCAATGGAATCTCTTTTATCTTTTTACACTTTTATTTTTTAGCAATAATAATAATTTATGTCTCCAACCGTTCTGCTTTCTTTTATTATCGGATATTTTTTAATGCTGATCATCGTTGCTTATTTCACTTCAAGAAAATCTTCTGATAATGCTACCTTTTTTATTGCCAACCGTTCTTCCAAATGGTATCTCGTTGCATTCGGAATGATCGGAACTGCTTTGAGCGGCGTTACATTTATTTCAGTTCCCGGAGAGGTTGGAAACCTTGCCGGCTCTCAGTTTCGGTATTTTCAGTTTGTGCTTGGCAATGCCGTTGGTTATTTTATCGTTGCCGGAATTTTATTGCCGCTTTATTATAGAATGCATTTAATTTCTATTTATGAAGTAATAGAGCGCACGCTCGGAAAAGTAAGTCATAAAACGGCTGCCGCTATATTTTTAATTTCAAGAACTATTGGTTCTGCATTCAGGCTTTATTTGGTAGCAATCGTTTTGCAGCGTTTTATTTTTAATGAAATGGGCGTTCCATTTTGGCTCACAATTGTTATTTGTTTGTTGCTCATTTGGGGTTATACTTTTAAAGGCGGATTAAAAACAATCATCATAACCGATACACTTCAAACACTTTTTTTAGTTACTTCTGTTTTTCTTTCTATTTATTTTATTTGCAACAGTCTTCATTTAAATATCGGTGAGGCTTTTACATCAATTAAGAATAGTAATTATTCCAAAATATTTTTTACACATAATTTTATTACAAACAAATTTCATTTTACAAAACAATTTCTTGGCGGTGTGTTTGTAACTATTGGTATGTTTGGTTTAGATCAGGATCTGATGCAAAAAAATCTGAGCTGCAAAAACCTTACAGATGCACAAAAAAATATGCTCACTTTTACATTTGTTTTTGTAATTATTAATTTGTTTTTTTTAAGCGTTGGAGCATTGCTTTACATTTATGCAAATAAAATGGGAATTGCAATTCCTGTAGATGCCACCGGCGCTCAAAGAACCGATTATTTATTTCCTGAAATTGCATTGAATTTTTTTAAAGGGCTGCCGGCAATTGTTTTTATGCTGGGCCTTACGGCTGCAACCTTTGCCACCACTGACTCCGGGCTTACTGCATTAACTACTTCTTTTTGCGTTGATTTTTTAAATTTTGATAAAAATAAAAACCTTACGGAAAAACAATTGGTGCGCAAAAGAACTTATGTGCACATATTTTTTTCTATAATTATTTTATTGGTGATATTATTATTTAATGCGATTAATAAAGCATCGGTGGTAAGCGCCATTTTTAAAGTAGCCACTTTTACTTACGGCCCGCTTATTGGTTTATTTGCATTTTCATTGTATGCAAAAAAAAGAAAAGTGCTGGATAAGGCAACGCCTGTTATTTGCATTTTAGCTCCCCTCGCCTGTTTTTTTATTGATAAATATTCTGCTGTTTTATTTGATGGATATGTATTTGCCGACGAATTAATTATTGTAAACGGATTGCTTACTTTCATCGGGCTTTTATTAACTTCAAAAAAGAAAACCTCAAAAGAAAATTCATAGACAATGGAAATAATAAATAACAAAGCCGAAGATTATGCAAACCAATTTTCTTCACCAACAGATAATTTGTTGCAGGAAATTGAAAAATATACATT
>JAICZH010000179.1 GCA_025933775.1 Chitinophagaceae bacterium | reverse complement strand
TAGCGCAAGACGTTGGCCGCGTGCTTTTAAATTTGATAAACAATGCATTTTATGCCGTGAATGAAAAATTCCACAGATTAAAGGATAGCAATTCTTATGAGCCCACTGTTTCAGTATCAACAAGAAAAATAAATCAAAGTGTCGAAATTATTGTGGAGGATAATGGTGATGGAATGCCACCGGAATTACGGGATAAAATTTTCCAGCCATTTTTTACTACCAAACCCACAGGAGAGGGAACCGGCCTGGGGCTGAGCATCAGCTATGATATCATTAAGACGCACGGGGGCGAAATAAGGGTAGAAAGTTCCCAGGGAAACGGCAGCAAGTTTGTTATTACTTTGCCCATAAAATAATCAGGCGCCTTCGATCCATTTTTTAAACTCAGGCGCCACTTGTTGACTTATGATAATTGGGTCCTCCACTGTGGCAATCTCCATTTCTAAAAGTAACTTCACCCTTTGATGAGGCTTAAAACTTTTAATAAAATTCAGATTTACAATCGTCTGCCGGTTAGCTCTGAAAAACAAAGAGCTGTCAAGGTCTTCTTCTATCTCCGTCAACGTTTTGTCTATTGTATATTTTTTTGATTCCTTACTTACGACATATACCAATTTATCCTTCGTAAAAATCATAACAACCTCGCTAAGTCGCAGCGCAATGTGTGCCGTTCCGCTTTTTACAATTATCCGCGTTTTTTTTCGCCCGTCGTAGTGAATTATATTTTCCAATCTATTTAGATTAAATGGGTTTTTCATTAATGCCTCTAAGATTTCTACGTTTAAATTTTTATCTGTAAAATAAATTGCACTATCAGATTCCAATGGTAAATTTTGATTACCGGTTCCATATTGCTTCGCATCATGCATAGCAGAAGCATGGCTGCCAACAACGATTACAGGAATAAAATCTTTGTATTTTGAAAAATCAAAAGAGCCTTCAGAAAGAAATTGAGCATTTGTAAAAGCTTTGCTTTTGTTTGCTTTAGCTGGCAGATATTCAATTAATTTCTCCATCTCAAATCGTTTTTTGTGTTGTAAGTAGAAAAAATTTTCTAAATCACTTATTCTTCTTTTTTTGTTAGACGGTTCAATAGTTTTTTTGTTACAATTTTTTGAATAATTTTTTGGATCATCTGCTGAAAGTAAAACCAATGGCATGCCATTGGTTAATTGGCTGAAAAGTGGGAAATTATAAATTTGAAAATAAAAATAAATGTCCGCTTACGATACACCGTGTATCCGGTTATGACACAATAAACAATTTATGCCTTTAATTTCCGGCATTTTTCTCAGCTTACTGCTAAAATGTATTTCTCTTTAAAGAATGGTTCCTTAAAAATATTTTCAATTTCCCAGACCTTCGGATGAAGCCCGCTCTCATGAATTTCTTTGGTAAGGTTGCCGCCCTTAAGACAAATCAGGCCATTTATCTTTTTAGGTTCATGAACCGGACGTTTATGCAAAAGTGGCTTGCTCCAATACCAAAGATTTTTTAATGGCGCTACAGCGCGGGAAACAACCACATCAAATTTTTTATCTTGTATATCCTCAGCACGTGTATGCTGAACTGTTATATTATGCAACTCAATTTCTTCGGCAATTGAATAAGCAACTTTTAATTTTTTGTTTACACTATCCACCAGGTGAAAATGGACATCCGGGAAAAAGATAGCCAGCGGGATGCCTGGAAATCCGCCTCCCGAGCCGAGATCCATAATTGAATAACCAGCAGGAAAATTAAACTGTGTGGCAATGGCGAGCGAATGAAGAACATGGTGCTCGCAAAAATGATCCATATCTTTTCTTGATATCACATTTATTTTTTGATTCCAATTAGAATACAATTCTTTTAATGCATCCAATTGCTGAGTTTGTCGTTCCGAAAAATCACTAAAATATTTTTGAATAATAGTCATATTAAACCAGTAAAATTACTTCTTCGCGGCTTTAGTATAGTAAACGCAGAAATAGTTGTGATTTTTATTTTGATGTAAATTGCATCTGTTCATTCAATATCAGCGGTTTCTGATAAAATTTAATTGTTATAATTTAAAGCTATTATTATGCCTTCATTTGATATCGTAAGCAAAGTGGACTTGCAAACGCTTGATAACGCAGTTAATACCGTATCTAAAGAAATAAAAAACCGTTTCGATTTTAAGGGTAATCATGTGGTGATTGATTTAAATAAAAAAGAGTTTAAAATTAACCTGGAAGCGGACAGTGAGATGAAGCTGGAACAAATTATTGACGTGCTCATCAGCAAAAGTATGAAGCAGGGTCTCGCCGCTGAAATTTATGATTTAAGCAAAGAGCCGTTTCAGAGCGGC
>JAICZH010000162.1 GCA_025933775.1 Chitinophagaceae bacterium | reverse complement strand
CTTTGCTCAATTAAAAGATCAAAAAAATCTTTTACATCATGCACCAGCATTTCAATTTCTTGACGCAGATATAATTTTAAATCAACCAACACCTGGTCATTGCGGGAGCGTGCGCTGTGAATTTTTTTACCAACATCGCCCAATTTTTTTGTAAGAATAAACTCAACCTGCGAATGAATATCTTCCACATCATCATCCAACTTAAAATTTCCTGACTGAATATTTTTATAAATTTCTTTTAATCCTTTTTTTAAAACGTTTAATTCTTTTTTTGTAAGTAAATTAATTGTTTGCAACATTTGAATGTGAGCCAGCGAGCCAAGCACATCAAAAGGTGCAAGGTACATATCAAGTTCCCTGTCTTTGCCAACAGTAAAAGTTTCTACTTCTTTTGTTGATGTTATATTTTTTTGCCAGAGTTTCATTTATTTTTTATTACACGAATTTAATACACGATTACACGAATTATTGTTAATGCTTACTTGAATATTTATTTTTCAAAAAAAGTAGAGAGCAGAAAAAATATTATTGCACTGCCATAAAAAATGAACAGTGCAGAATTTGCCTTTTTTCTCAATTTATTATCTTTTTCATTATTAGGTCTTTGCCTTAACGGTAAAAAAATATTAAGAGGAGAATATTTATAAAAATAAAATACAATGGAAGACATATTATCAACATTCTTTGCCAGAAATATATGATACCATGCTTTATAAAATAATGAACCCGTCATTATTATACCAACTAAAATATAAACAATAATAAAAATGGAATTCATTAAATTTTAATTTTTGCAAGATTTTGCAATAACAATATATATTTTTCAATTCCCTCTTTTATTTCATCAATAAAAATATATTCATCTGCAATATGACTTCTTGCAGAATCGCCGGGGCCAATTTTTAAAGTTGGGAAATTCATCAAAGCCCTGTCGGAACAAGTTGGAGAACCGTAAGATTCAAGCCCAACAGCATTTCCAGCCTTTACTAATGGATGACTTTGTTCAATAAACGAAGGTTTCAGTCTTGTGCTTCTCGGAATAATTTCACTTGTTATATTTTGTTGAATTTCATTAATTATTTCATCAAAGGAATAACATTCATTCACACGAATGTCTGCGACAAAGTTACATTCGGAAGGAACTACATTGTGCGCTTTATTTTGTGTACTTATCGAAGTAACCGCAATGTGAACCGGCCCGAGAAATTCAGATTTTTTTTCAAACTGATAATTGCTGAGCCATTCAATATCTTTCATTGCTTTATAAATTGCATTCTCGCCTTCGTTTCGCGCAGCATGGCCGGCGATTCCGTGTGCCGTACAATCCAGTACCAGCAAGCCTTTTTCAGCAACAGCCATTTTCATTAAAGTTGGTTCGCCTACAATTCCACAACTAATTTCAGGAAGTTTTGATAAAAGAATTTCAATTCCGTTATGTCCTGAAATTTCTTCTTCAGCTGTTGCTGCTATAATTAAATTAAAAGGCAAATTTTCATCATCATAAAAATGAATAAACGTTGCAATTAATGAAACCAACGAACCGCCTGCATCATTACTTCCTAATCCAAATAATTTTTTATCTTTTTCAAATGCATTGAATGGATCATTGGCGTAGCCTGGGTTTGGCTTTACCGTGTCGTGATGAGAATTTAATAAAATTGTTTTCTTTTTTTTATCAAAAAATTTATTGGTTGCCCAAATATTATTCAAAAACCGGTTTGTAATAATATTTTTTTCTTTCAAAAAATTTTCAATAGCATCGGCTGTTTTATTTTCTTCTTTGCTGAACGAAGGAGTGGCAATTAATTGGTTTAATAAATTAATAGCATCTTGAAATAATGTATCGGTAACATTTGTAGTCATAAATTTCATGCAATTATTTTTGTGCCCCCTTCTTCATTTATTAATTGTAATAAATTATCAGAGTTACCAATTACAACATTTGTTATCCCTCTATTTATTGCATTAAATGCATTATCAATTTTTGGTAAAATGCCGGCAAATAATTTTTTATCTTGTTTAAGTTGATTATAAAATTTCTCATGCAATTCAGAAATGACACTGGTTTCATCATGTATATTAGTTAATACGCCATTTTTTTCAAAACAATAAATCAAATGAACATGATACCATTTTGATAAAGCAATTGATAAAACAGAAGCCATTGTATCTGCATTGGTATTTAATATGTGGCCTTGTTCATCGTGGGTTAATGGCGCAATTACAGGTATTAAATTATTATTGATAAATAATTGCCATGATGATGTATTTATATTATCAGGATTTATATCGCCAACCCAACCATAATTAATTGCCTCGCCGGAGAGAAGGGTTTTATTACCACGTTTTGTTGCAGGAATTAAATTTCCGTCCGCCCCGGAAAGCCCGATGGCATTGCATTTCAATGATTGTAATATGGCAACAATTTTTTTATTTATCAATCCGCCATACACCATCGTAACCAAATCAATGGTTTCATCATCGGTAATTCTTCTACCATCAATATATTTTGATTCGATGCCAAGCTTGTTTCCAATTGTTGTTGCAATTTTACCACCGCCATGCACTAAAATTTTTTTTTCTTTTATTGATGCAAATGATTTCAGAAATGAATAAAGATTACTTTCATCATCAATTACGTTTCCGCCGATTTTTATAATAAAAAGGGCCTCTCCCGACCTCTCCAAAGGAGAGGAGAAAAAGACAGGATTTTTTTTTTCATCTTCTTTCATAACAAAACACTCTTTCATTTTTATTTTATTCCATATCAGCAAGGATTTTACTTAATACTGTTTGTGCAGCCCACACCCGGTTTGATGCCTGCTCGGTAATAATACTGTTTTTGCTATCTAAAACTTCATCACTCAATTCAACATTTCTGCGCACAGGAAGGCAATGCATCACTTTTGCATTATTGGTTACTTTAAGTTTTTCTTTTGTCAACATCCAACCGGAATTATTTTCAGAAATTTTTCCATAATCGTTATAACTACTCCAGTTTTTTACATAAACAAAATCAGCATCCTTCAGCGCATAGGCCTGACCGTTAGTAACCGTGGCATATTGTGTGAATTTTTTATCCAAATCAAAACCTTCAGGATGTGCTATGATAAATTCGGCACGATCCCATGCATTAATCCATTCACAAAAACTATTGGCAACACACTGTGGTAGCGGCTTTACGTGCGGCGCCCATGTTAAAACTATTTTAGGTTTCGTTTTATTTTTTATCGGAAAATGATTATGAATCGTTATTAAATCTGTAAGACTTTGCAATGGATGAACGGTTGCACTTTCCAAACTAACAACCGGAATTCCGCAATATTTTACAAACTGATTCAGGATTTTTTCTGCATAATCTTCTTCGCGGCTTTTTAACAAAGGAAAAGTTCGTACGCCAAGAATATCAAAATAATTTCCAAGAATTGGT
>JAICZH010000028.1 GCA_025933775.1 Chitinophagaceae bacterium | reverse complement strand
GCTATAATACATGAACGGAAATTTTGATTGGAGTTAATATTTTATCTTGCGCCACAAATATTTTTAATTGGGAATAAAAGTTATTCAAAAATGGTGATGTTCAGGAATATTGATTGCATTAAAATAGAATTTAAAAGTTATATGCGCATTTGGAATTTTAGAAAAATATATTTCGCAAAATGGTTGAAATTAATTTCAGTTGTTTTACTTTTTCCTTCTTTGATTGTTGCGCAGCAAAATGCAGATAGTATAATAAATGAAGCCACGCTTATCAATTGTGTTCATTATGCCATTGCGCATAACCCTGATTTAAAAAATGCAAAGCTGAATGAAGAAATAACCGAAGCAACCATTAAAACAAAATTAGCAGATTGGTATCCACAGGTAAATTTTAATTATAACCTGCAACATAATTTTCAATTGCCTACTTCCAATTTTAATGGAAATGTAATCAGCATCGGATCAAAAAATACATCGGGTTTACAGTTTGGTGCTACGCAAAATATTTTTAATAAAGATGTATTGCTTGCTGTGCATACGGCAAATGATGTACGATTGTTTGCCAGCCAAAATACCAAAGAGCAAAATATAAATATTGCGGTAATGGTAAGCAAAGCTTTTTATGATGTGATACTTACCCGCCAGCAATTGCGCGTAACCGAAGAAGACATCGTACGCATCAATCAAAGCCTTAAAGATGCGTATTATCAATACCAGAGCGGCATTACAGATAAAACGGATTATAAAAGAGCCACCATTTCATTGAACAATGCAAAGGCGCAAAAAAAATTTGGGGAAGAATCTGCAAAGGCAAAATATATTTATTTAAAAGAATTGATGGGTTATCCTTCTTCAAAAGATTTTGAATTGGATTATGATACTACGCAAATGGAAAATGAAATTTTTATTGACACGTTGCAAAATATAAATTATGAAAACCGGATTGAAGTGCAGCTTTTAGAAACACAAAAAAAATTACAGCAATACAATTTGCAATATTATAAATGGAGTTTTCTGCCTGATGTTTCTGCATTTGGAAATTATAATCTTAATTTTTTAAATAATAAATTTTCAAAATTATACGGACAGAGTTATCCCAATTCTTATGCGGGCATTCTTTTGGCAATCCCAATTTTTCAGGGTGGAAAAAGATTGCAGCAAATAAAGCAAGCCGAGCTGGAAGTGGCGCAGGTAACTAATTCCATCACCAGCATTCAAAATAACATTAATACCCAATATGCGCAGGCATTGGCAACTTACAAAAGTAATTTGTATAATTTTTTAAGCTTAAAAGAAAATCTTTCATTGGCAAATGAAGTGTATGATGTAATCAATTTGCAATATCGCTCGGGCGTAAAATCTTATCTCGAAGTGATTAGTGCCGAAACGGATTTACGCACTGCGCAAATAAATTATTACAACGCACTCTACCAGGTGCTGGAAAGTAAAATAGATGTAGAGCAATCATTGGGCAATATAAATTATTAAATTAAATGCGTATGAAATTTACACAACATATTTTTATCATTTTTGTTTTGGCGCTCGCATTCTTTTCATGTACTGATAAACATCAGCAGCAACAAGGGCCGCCGCCTGCAACACCCGTAACCATTACAAAAGTTACAAACACCAATGCAGTATTTTACGATGAATATCCCGGAACAATTACTGCATTGAATGAAATAAAACTTACTTCGCAGGTGAGCGGATATGTTACAGGAATTTATTTTAAAGATGGTGATAAAGTAAAAAAAGGACAGCGCTTGTATTCAATAGATGCTGAAGTTTATCGCGCCAATCTTAACCAGGCGCAGGCAGGTTTGCAGGTACAGGAATCTAATTTATTAAAGGCACAAAAAGATGCTGATCGTTATCATGAATTAGATAAGCATGATGCCATTGCGAAGCAACAAGTTGATTATGCTGATGCAGCGCTTGAAGCAGCAAAAAAACAGGTGGCTGCTGCAAAAGCCAATGTGGCAAGTGTGAATGCTGATGTAAAATTTGCCAGCATTGAAGCGCCTTTCAGCGGAACGATAGGAATATCGCAGGTAAAAAAAGGAACGGCAGTTGTAGCGGGACAAACGGTTTTAAATACCATATCAACCAACAATCCGATAGCGGTTGATTTTACTGTAGATCAAAAAAATATTTATCGTTTTAATGAATTGCAACAGGATAAAAACAATGTAAAAGATTCTATGTTTACGCTTGCTTTTAGTGATGAATTATATCCATTGCCCGGCAACATTAGTTTTATTGATCGTGCGGTAGATCCGCAAACAGGAACTATAAAAGTAAGATTGGTTTTTCCAAATGATAATGGAATGCTTAAGCCCGGAATGAATACAACGGTAAGAGTGAAAAACACTGCATCAAAAAATGCAACCATTATACCTTATGAAGCCGTAACAGAACAGTTGGGCGAATTTTATGTGTATGTGGTGGGAGACAGTTCCAAAGTATCGCAACAAAAAGTGCAGCTGGGAACGCAAATAGGAGACAATGTAATTATAAAGGATGGTTTGCAGGCGGGTGAAACTATCGTTGTGAAAGGAGTTCAGAATCTGCACCAGGGTTCTGTGATTACAACTGCTCCGCCTAAACCGGCAATGCAACAGAAAAAATAATTTTAGTAAAAGCGTATATGCGTTACCGTTATATTTTAAATTTAATAAAAGCGTTTATGCATCACCGTTAGTTCAGAAATAAAATTATGAAATTGAATTTTAAAATTTGAAAAAAAATAAATGATTGCTGAAACATTTATAAGACGCCCGGTTACTGCAATTGTAATTTCAATTGTAATTGTGCTGGTGGGTATTATTTCACTTTCCAATTTGCCCATTGCGCAATATCCTGATATATCGCCGCCAACGGTTTCCGTGAGCGCTAATTTTATTGGAGCAGATGCACAAACGGTGGAACAGACAACCACTACGCCCATTGAAACACAAATAAACGGATCGCCTGGTATGACCTACATTACAGGCAACAGTTCATCGAGCGGGCAAAGTTCTATTTCCGTAACTTTTGATGTAGGCACTAATATTGATATTGCTGCATTAGATGTTCAAAATCGTGTGAGTGTTGCTGAACCTACATTGCCCGATATTGTACGGCGTTTAGGCGTTACCGTTAGGAAGCGCAATCCAAGCATCATGGCTGCCATTGCATTTTATTCGCCTAATGGAACGCACGATAATAAATTTGTTGGCAACTATGTAAATATTTATGTGCAAGATGCTTTAAAACGTGTTCCGGGCGTGGGGGATATTTTATCTCTTGGCAATGATTTTGGGATGCGTGTATGGCTCGATCCAGAAAAGCTCGCAGCGTTAAATATAGCGCCGGCCGATGTTGCAGCCGCCATTAATGAACAAAATCTTCAGATCGCCGCGGGCACTATTGGCGGTAATCCGCAACCAAATCAACAGGCGTTTGAATACAGCGTATTAACGAATAGCCGGCTCAATACAGTTGATCAATTTAAAAATATTATTATTCGCTCCAATCCTGTTACAGGCAATATCGTTTACCTGAAAGATGTTGCCAGAGTGGAGTTAGGGCAATTCAGTTATTCGTTTAATGCTTTTGTAAATGGCAAGCCTGCAACGTTTTTATTAATTTACCAGGCGCCGGATGCGAATGCTATAGAAACCTATACTGGAATTACAAAAGCGCTTACCGATCTTAAAAAAACTTTTCCGAATGATGTGGACTATCTCATTCCATTGGAAACTGTTTCTGTTGTAAAAACATCTATACACGAAGTAGTGTTTACGCTTCTTGAAGCATTAGGCCTTGTTGTGTTAGTTGTGTTTTTATTTCTTCAAAACTGGCGGGCAACATTAATTCCTCTTTTGGCAATACCTGTTTCCTTAATTGGGGCTTTTATCTTTTTTGTTCTGTTTGGATTTACTATTAATACACTTACATTATTTGCATTTGTATTAGCCATAGGCATTGTGGTAGATGATGCTATCATTGTAGTGGAAGCGGTTCAGCATAATATTGATCATAATAATTTATCGCCAAAAGAAGCCACACGCAAAGCCATGAAAGATATTTCAGGGCCGGTAATTGCCATTGCTTTAATATTAGCAGCTGTGTTTGTTCCTGTTGGTTTTATTCCGGGCATTGTAGGAAGATTGTATCAGCAATTTGCAATAACCATTGCAGTATCAGTTATTATTTCTGCATTTGTTGCGTTATCGCTTACTCCGGCATTGTGTTCACTAATGCTGAAACATTCAAAAGGTGAAAATGAAAAGAAAAATTTATTAGAAAAATTCTTTACATCATTTAATAATGGATTAAGAAAATTTACCGCATCATACACACGGGGCGTTGCATTATGGATTCGAAAAACGCCTTATGTTTTAATTATGCTTATCGTTTTATTTGTAGGTTTATTTTTTCTTTTTAAAGCAAAGCCAACCGGTTTCATTCCGCCCGAAGATGAAGGCCGGCTCTATGTTACGTATGAAATGCCTGAAGCAACATCTACTACCAAAAGCATTGATATGTTGAAACTTTTAATGGCAAGATTACAATCAATACCAGATGTGGGAGTGATAGGCGGATTAGCAGGATTAAACATCATCAGTTTTTCAAATAAATCAAATGTGGGAACCATGTTTGTTGCATTGAAACCATGGGATGAACGAAAAGGGAAAGCGCATAATGCACAAAGTGTAATTGCAGAAATACGAAAGAAAACCGCTGATATAAAAGAGGCAAGAGTTTTGGCAATATCTCCTCCAGCCGTGCCGGGGCTGGGACGCACGGCAGGCTTCACTTTTGAGCTGCAACAAACCACCAGCACCGACGACATTAATCAATTTGCACAAGTTGCGCGCAATTTTGTAGCAGAGTTAAATAAACGCCCTGAGATAGAATCAGCATATACTTTTTTTACAGCCAACACACCAAGTTATGAAGTAAATGTTGACCGTGATAAAGTAAAACAATTAGGCGTTTCCATTGCAGATGTGTATTCAACTTTATCAACGTATTTAGGAAGTGGCTATGTAAATGATTTTAATTTATACGGAAGAAATTTTAAAGTGGTAACGCAAGCCGATAGTACCTTTCGTTCATCGCTCGATGAATTAAAAAAATATTATGTGCGCAACAGCGAGGGAAACATGATACCGCTTGGCTCGCTGGTTACAACCAAATTAATTGAAAGTCCTTCATTGATTTCGCATTATAATATTTATCGTTCCATAGAAATAAACGGAACCTCCAAACAAGGCTACAGCAGCGGCCAGGCAATTAAAGCCTTGCAGGAAACTGCTGCAAAATATTTACCCGTAGGTTATGGTTACGAATTTTCAGGGATGAGCCTTGAAGAAATAAAAGCAGGAAATAAAACGGTAACAATTTTTGCCATATCGCTGGTATTTGTTTTTTTATTTCTTGCAGCATTGTACGAAAGCTGGTCTGTTCCTTTTTCTGTTTTATTTGCAGTGCCCATCGGCGCATTAGGTTCTATCATTGCCTTGACTTTATTACCGAGCCTCTCCGATAATATTTATGCGCAAATAGGATTGATTACATTAATTGGGCTTGCTGCAAAAAATGCGATATTAATTGTAGAGTTTGCAAAAGAAAGAGTGGATAGTGGAATGGAATTAATGAAAGCAACGATTGCTGCTGTGAGATTGCGTTTACGTCCCATCGTTATGACATCGCTTGCATTTATTTTTGGCGTATTGCCACTGGCATTTGCAACCGGTGCCGCAGCAGAATCGCGTAAAACTATTGGCTGGACTGTATTTGGCGGAATGCTTGCAGCCACTTCATTGGCTATTTTTGTTGTTCCGGTTTTATTTGTGCTTATCACACGATTATCTTATGGAAAGAAAAAATTAGCAACGCTGCAGGAAAGTTATAAGCCGGAAGAACACAAAGAATTTGAAGAAGATGAGGAATAGAAAAGATTTACTCAAATAAAAATTTTAAATCTATAAAAATTTTAAACCGACTTCTGCGAAGCAAATAAAACTTCTTTTAATTTATTCACATGTATTTGTATTTCGTCTGCTTTTTCTTTATATCCTTTTGCTAATGTTGAAAATCCCTTTTTAGCATGATCATCTTCCATTTTCATCAACAGGTTGCGGCGCTCTTCCATTATGCGTAAGGCTACCCATAATGTTGATTCAAATACTTCTTCTTGTTTTGTAACCAGGTCTTTTTCTGAATAAGAATGGCCGATATGACAACGATACCTGTCAACTTTCGCCTGTCCATCACCGCCTTTACTTATATTCCATAATCCGCCGCCACAATCGGGGCAGGCATATATACTTTTTTCGCCTAACTGTCTTACTTTATCATAATCAACCACTACTCTTTCTGCAATTTGTGATTCTATTATTACATCATCCGGTGCAGGTTTTTCTTCCGGCGTTGTTTGTATTATCTCGGAAATTACTTCTTCCATATCGGCAAGAGGAATGCAATAATTCACCTCCATATTATTAAGAACAGAAAGAGGCATATCAGGATACTCCGCTTCATTAGGATCCTGAACTATACAAGCGCCGCCGCTTCTTTTAATGGCCAACATGCCGGTTGTTCCATCGTCCAGCAAACCGGTTAATACAATCCCTATCGTTCTTGTGTTATAAGCCGCAGCAGCAGAGCGAAACAGCACATCAATAGAAGGCCGCCACCGGTTTTCCTTCGGCCCTCTGCCAAGAATAATATTTCCTTTTTTTATAAGTAGATGAATATTGGGAGGAGCAATATAAATATGACCTTTTTTTATGGGCGCTCCTTCTGCTGCAATTTCGCAGGGCAATGAAGTGAATTTTTGCAGATGCAGTTTCAAAAAATCACTAATGGCTGTTCCTGATAAATGCAAAACAATAAATATGGCTGCATCTATTTCTGTTTGTAATTGCGCTACTATTTCTGATAGTGCTTTCATGCCACCAGCCGAAGCGCCGATAACTATAACAAATTTTGGGTCTTTCATTTTATTTTTTTTTAAGGAAAGAGATTGTTAGAAGGAAATATTAATTACAGTTTACTTCATTTGATAATCGCTCAATATTTTTGCCAAGATTCGCAAGTGTTTTAAATTTCATACGGGACTTAAACTTTTGGAAAGCTTTCCAACTTTCCAAAAGTTTTTTAATTGAAAAGTAACCTAAAAATTATTGTAAGCTGTAACCCATGCCAGGCAAAGTTTTTCAAATAATTGAAAATATATCTCCAACTTTTTTTCAGCTTCTTTTATAAATATACAATCAACAACGCCGGCGTTATTTTTTACCAAAATATTTTTGATTATAATATGATTTTTAAAATCAACTGCGCCTTTTCCATACCATTTATAAACTGCTTCTTTGCAGCTCCACATGAGTGTAAGGAAAGTATTACTAACGGTAACGGGTAAACGCAGTTCCTGTGGAGTTAAAAATTTATTTTTTATTAATTCCACTTTTGGTGAAATTAATTCCACATCAATGCCGGCGCTGCTGTTTTTGTTCAGGATAGCTGCAGCAAAATCTCCGCAATGCGAAATAGAAAAATGCCATGAGCTATCTGTAAGTAAAGGTTTATTCGATTCGGCGATCGCTATTAAATGCAATGGAAATTCAGGATGCAGCAATTGAAGCAAATAGCGGCCTGCCAGGTGTTGCAGCCATTTGTGCGGGTGATGAATTTTTTTTTGCAAATGAATTTTTTGAAGAAAAAAATCTTCATTTTCGGTGATATGCCATACAGCCAATTGAGATGTTTCGTTAATATTATGTTGATAAAACAATGGCATTGCAGAATTGAAAATAAAAAATTAATCCAATAGCTATCGGATGAAATTTTTATTTTTACAAATTAACAAATAAACCAATAAAAATGATCCTGAGCGATTTGCGCATACTCGAAGAAATTAAAAAAGAAACTATTAAAATTGAACCGTATAAAAGAGATTGTTTGGGAAGCAATTCGTACGATGTGCATTTGGGAAAATGGCTGGCCACTTACACCGAACACATTCTGGATGCAAAAAAACACAACACCATTGATTACTTTGAAATACCTGAAGATGGCTTTGTTTTATATCCGCATATTTTTTATCTCGGCGTTACCGAAGAATATACTGAAACGCATGCGCACGTTCCATTTCTCGAAGGCAAATCTTCTACAGGCCGCTTGGGTATTGACATTCACGCCACGGCGGGCAAAGGCGATGTAGGTTTTTGCGGAAACTGGACGCTTGAAATATCTGTAAAGCAACCCGTAAAAATTTATAAGGGAATGCCGGTAGGTCAATTGATTTATTTTCCGGTTGAAGGCGAAATTGAAGTAAAGTACAATCAAAAAAAAGATGCCAAATATAACGGCCAAATTAATAAACCCATTGAAAGCATGATGTGGAAAAATAAATTTTAACTACAATCAACAATTAATTTGCCTAAAGTATTATTTCTTTTTTATTACACAAATTTTTTTTAAATATATTTCACGCAATAAGCTAAAAGTTGGTTTTCTCACAAGCCAGCGACAAATAATTTATTTATGGAAATAATATTTATAATGCATCTTACTAAAAACGGCGCCTGTTTTTGATTTAATAATTTTTTTATCAACGATGCATTGCATCTTTTAAAAATTAAAATCATGAACAAGGATACTATTCTTCAAAGTAACTTATTGGATATTATTTTTGATAACCGCAACAAAGATTATGGCGCATACACTTTACGAAAATCGTATAACAGCCGTATGGGCATTGCTTTATTTTCGATGATTGGTTTTTCATTGCTTTTTTGTTTGCTCTTCATTTTAAAAAAAAATAAAAATGATTTTGCGCAATCTCTTCCAAAAATTTTTACGCCTGATAAAACTGTTACAGAATTTCATTCATCGTCATCTTTCAAAACTAAAAGTGCAAATGTTTCTCATGTGAAAAAAAATTTTGAAAAAGTGGGTCCGCCGAAAATTGTTACTTCAATTAATATTAACAAATTACCTGCAACACTCCCGGAAATACCAACGTCTTCTTTGCAATCGCTGAGCGGGACAATAAATTTTCCAACGAGTGTAGAGAATGAAAATGCAACTGGAAAACCGGAGATTAAAAATATTGTTCCTGTAAAAAAAGAAGTATTGAGCGAAGCAGATGTAATGCCTCAATATCCCGGCGGAGTAAAAGCATTGCTTGCTTTTTTAAAAAATAATTTGCATTCGCCTGAAGATATTTCTGAAGGAGATGAAGTAAATGTAAAAATAAAATTTGTTGTAAACTACAATGGGAAGCTGGAAAGTTTTGATGTTATAAAATCGGGAGGCACAGCTTTTGATAATGAAGTAATAAGGGTTTTAAAGAAAATGCCTTTGTGGATTCCGGGAAAAAGTAATGGAGAAAATGTATCCGCTTATTATATTGTTCCTGTAAAATTTACAAATGGCTTTTAAAGGCTTCCTCCATCCCGAAAGTATTCGGGACTCCAGAGGAGAGGGGCTTTGAAATGCACTACTAAAAGAAGTTTGGTTTGATTTTTAAAATTGAAAGAACATCGAAAGGAATTAAACATTTAAAAAAATAAAGATTTTTTCAAAGACTATTTCTCTATTTTATTTTATCTTGCCAAAGTCAGTAATCAATTGCAACGTTATGAGTTTAGAAGAATTTGAAAATACACCGGATGCTAAAACGAAGCGTTATGTTTTAATGAAAAGCATTA
Source organism: Chitinophagaceae bacterium (assembly GCA_025933775.1). GTDB lineage: Bacteria > Bacteroidota > Bacteroidia > Chitinophagales > Chitinophagaceae > Ginsengibacter. The sequence goes on along the minus strand of JAICZH010000028.1, from coordinate 24,069 downwards.
TGGATTTTGGCATGGGATTTATATATCTTGGAGTAGGAGTTGTAATTCTTTTTTCCAGGCAATTCCATTTCTATAATAATTTTACAATGAGTATTCCTGCAAAAATTTTTGCAGTGTTGGTTATCATTTATGGCTCATGGAGAATTTACAGGGGAATTAAAAAAGATTATTTCAAAGAAACATGATTGGTATTTTTATAAAAGGCAGAATGAATTGGGCGCTTATATTGGCAGCATTCGCAGTAATTATTTTTTCCGGTTGCAGCGGAGGCGATCAAAGAACAGACCTTGATACACCCAACAGTGGAACGATACATATCAGTGTTGATGAGACTTTCAGGCCTGTTATTGACTCGCAGATTGAAGTGTTTGAAGCTTTAAATCCCAAAGCAAAAATTATTGCAGAGTATAAGTCCGAAGCAGAGTGCTTTAAAGATTTAATGAAAGACAGCACCCGCATGATTATTGTAACAAGAGGACTTACGGAGCAGGAAGAAAAATTTTATAAAGACAGTTTTTCGTACTATCCCAGCTATGCAAAAATTGCTTACGACGCCATAGCGGTAATTGTAAATAATAATGCCCCGGATTCAGTTTTTACCATGAGTAAAATTCGCGGCATACTCGATGGATCTACCGGCGACAAGCAATTGGCAGTGTTTGACGGATTGAAAGAAACCAGCACCATTCGCTTTGTAATAGATTCGATATTGAAAGGAAAACCATTTGATCCCAAAAAAGTTTTTGCTGTAAAAAACAGCCAGGCTGTGATAGATTATGTGAGCACCCATGATAATGTATTAGGCTTTGTAGGAGTAAGCTGGATAGGCAATAAAGAAGATACTTCCGAATTAAGTTTTTTAAAAAAAGTAAGAATAGCCTCTCTTGAATGCACTTGTCCGGATAAAACTTTTGTAAAACCTTATCAGGCCAACATTATGACCAAACGTTATCCACTGGTACGCGGTTTGTATTATATCCTCAAAGAAAATTATAATGGCCTTGGCGGAGGATTTGCAAATTTTCTCCAGTATGAAAAAGGCCAGCTGATTTTTAGAAGAGCCTACTTATGGCCGGCGAAAATGAATTTCACCATTCGAACGGCAACATTAAATTAAAAATAAAAAAAGTTAATAATCAAAAACAAGTAAAATGCGAAAAATGAAACAAATCTCACTACTATGTTCTTTTATTCTTTTTGGGAATATTTTATTTGCCCAAAATATTGACGATGGAAAAAAATTTTTGAATTATGAAAAATTCAACAGTGCGGAAGGTGTATTCAAAAAATTGCTGGCCGCTAATCCCAATGATGTGGAAGCCGCCTATTGGCTGGGGCAAACGTATCTTCAAAACCAGGATAATACAGATACTGCTGCTGCAAAAGCAATATATCAAAAAACATTGCAGGCCAATCCTAATGCTCCTTTATTAATAGTGGGCATGGGCGAAATTGATTTATTGCAAGGCAACAAAACAGATGCCCGCAATAAATTTGAAACAGCGCTCGGTATCCCAAAGAAAAGGGATTTGCCCGAAATACAAAAAGCAGTTGCCCGCGCCAATGTAGATGAAAAAAATGGCGACGCCAATTATGCAATTAATTTATTGAACCAGGCTGCAGACAGAGAAAAGAAAGATGCCGAGATACAGGTTTTAATGGGGGATGCTTATCGCAAATTGATTGACGGAGGTAATGCAACTACTGCTTATCAAAGAGCGTTGGATATTGATCCCAAAGATGCCCGCGCCGATTTCATGATAGGAAGAATTTATGAAACACAAGGTTATGGACAGGAACCCATTTATATGAAATATTATAATGCAGCCATTGCCGCCGATCCTAATTTTGCTCCCATTTATTATTGGTTGTATCAATATTATTACGAGCGCGATGTAAATAAGGCAAGAGATTATTTAAATAAATATATCGCCTTAGCAGATCAGGATTCTAAAAACTGTTATGCACAGGCTTCTCTTTTGTATGTTTCCAAATTATATCAGCAAGCCATTTCAAAATCGGATGAATGTATTTCCGCCGGAGGCGAAAAAGTATTTCCAAATTTGTATGGTTTAAAAGCTTATGCTTACGATAAAATGGGTGACTCTCTCAATGCAAAAAAATATTTTGATGAATTTTTTGCAAAAGTAAATCCCGATAAAATAGGCCCGAATGATTATGCCACTTATGGGAAAGTTCTTTTAAAAATTCCTGCAAGAGATTCACTCGATAGCATACACAATGATTCGCTCGCCGAAGTGTATATTGATAAAGCAGTAGCGCTTGACACGCTTGCTGCCGGTAAAATAAAATCTTTGCAAACAATTGCCGAGTATCTTGTAGGCGATAAAAAATATGCAGAAGCCGGAAAATATTACACTAAAATTTTAAAAATAAAACCAGATTTTGGAAAGGTTGATTTGTATTATGCAGGATATAATGATTATCGCGGCAGCAATTATGTAGCTTCTGATACTGTGTTTACAACTTATACGCAAAAGTATCCGGAAGATATTTTTGGTTGGTTCATGAAAGCGCACGCTGAGGAAGGTATTGATTCTACTGAAACAATCGGTCTTGCAAAACCATCTTACGAGAAGGTTATCGCCATTGCCGATACTACTGTCGATAAAAGCAAGGTGCAAGACGATGCAATTACAGCCTACAGATACATGGTGGCTTACTATTATAATATAAAGCATAATAAAGATTCTGCACTTTATTTCAATAGTAAAATATTATCGCTTAATCCCAGCGATCCACAAGCAATGGCAAATGACAAAGCTTTACGTGCTATACCTAAAGAGCCGGCTCAGCAATCGCAGCCGGCCAAGTCATCGAAGGGAACTGCAAAGCCGCGTAAATAATTTTCTTTTTTTTTTGATAAGATAAAACCCTGTTTATATAACGGGGTTTTTTTATGATTGTGCCGGCTGCAAAAATGAAGGAAAACTTTCGAAAGTAAAGCGTGAATATCTTTGATCTACATGTAAGAACTTATTTTTCATAACAACCAATATCGGGTTTGTTATCTCTTGGTTTATCGTCAAGGTCAAGCGGGAAGACAGTTACAGCGCCATTATCAATTGCAGGCGAATTATCTTGTAAATGAAAGTTATAATAATTGTGCGTTATATCAATTGTATCAAAAAGGGGATCCATGTTTTTTAAAGAAGCATTAAAAGTAGCATTGGCTACATCATTTTTTATTTTATAAAGAACATGATCAAAGTTTATTGAAAAAGGATCCGCCCCTTGCTTGTCTATTTTAATTTCATCATCTACATTGCCATTATCTCCCCAAAAAATACAATTTTGAAAAAATGCATTTAAAGGCGCAGTAACGGTTATTCCATTTTGTTTTGCTGCATTGGAAACCTGAAGCACCGGATTTTTATGTGTTATAAAAAAATTATTATACGAAGCAACTGTGCAATTGATAAAATGATAATCACCGCCAAGTCCTAACAAAATATTACTTCCGCAATTACTGATGAGGCAATTATCTGCATCAATATTGGTATTAATGCCGAGCACTCCCGCATCATAAATATTATCAATAATACATTGTGATAAAGTTACTTTCGGATTTGCATTTGCAGAAAGCCCTTGTGCAATAATTGCCTGGTATGCATTTTTTATAATAGTATGTTTTAAAAAATTATTTTTACTGCTTGTGCTAAAAAAAATACCCGGCCATCCTGCGGGCAAATCTTTATAATCTGCATCGAGCCTGTCGCCCTGAAACACCACGCTGTCCTGCTTTGTACCATTTGCTATTAAAGTGCCATCCACTAAAAAAGGCGCATCGGCATGAGAATAAATTCTTGTTCCGGGCTGAATCGTAAGGGTTGCATTACTATCAATTAAAATGCCGCCAAGAATTACATACGGAAGTGTTTTGCTCCATGTTATATTTCCAATAAGTTTTACACTATTTAAAAAAATTGCATTTTGTCCGTAAGCCTCAAGTTGTACAAATTTTTGATTGCCATTATAACTTATTAAAATGCTATCGCGGATAATAAATGGAAGATTTCCTGATGTTGGATTTATATTTACCTGTACAAAAACATAAATACTATCATTGGCATTTATTTCAACATCATTAGCTTCGTTTGCAATGCCATCAACATTTATTTTAAAAGATGATGAATCGCCTCCTGATAATTTTATTTGTGATAATCGAAGTTTCTGATTATTGTTATTAAAAATTTTAAAGCTCTGCGTGATAGAACCTGCAGAAGTAAAAACTGTATCATACATTAAGGTATCAACACTGGTTGATAATTTCGCTTGTGAACTTGTAATAAAAGATTCTTTTTTACAAGAAAAAATAATGATGGATGAAAGAATGAAAAGGAAAATGTATTTCAATTGTTTATTGTTGAATTGTTTTATTGTTGAATTATTGCCTATTGCAAAATGCCAATTGCTTTTTAACTATCGAGTGGCAACAGCCAATGATGCAACGCTTAACCGAACGTCTTCTATTTTTAAAATTTCTCTGCCGCAGGCTTCAATAGTTGCGCCGGTTGTAATAACGTCGTCAACCAGTAAAATATGTTTTCCTTTAAAAATATTTGGGTCAATAACTGAAAAACTTTTTTCAACATTTTCCCATCGTTCTGTTCTTCCTTTTTTAGTTTGGGTTTCGGTGAATTTGGTTCTGATAACATTTTTTGTTACAATAGGAATATTCATGATCTCATTAATTCCTGCGCAAAGTATGGCAGATTGATTGAATCCTCTTTTAAATTCTTTTTCAATAAAAAGCGGTAAAGGAATTAAAAAATCAACGTTTAAAAAACGGTTGCTCATAAGCATTGACCTTCCCATCAACTTTCCAAGATAAAGCCCAATTTTTTTATTGCCGCGGTATTTAAATTCATGAATCAAATTCTGTACAATGGAATCTTTATGAAAATAAAATTCGCTCATAGCAGAAGTAACTGCAATGCGTCCCCAAAAAATTTTTTCTACAGGATTGTTGGCATGCATGGCAAAGTTAGTATGTGGTAAATCATTGATGCAATTGAGGCATAAAAAATTTTCTTTTTCCAACATATCACTTCCGCAACCAATACAGGTATGTGGATAAAAAAAATGAAATAATGGAGATAATATGGTTGATTGTACATTCAATGAAGTAAATTTTTTTTCTAAAACAAATATTGATACAATTCTTCAACCTTACCCAGGGCTACCACTTCTATTTCCTGCCTACCGGCAGGCAGGTTAAATTTATTTTTACCCAAAACTTTGCCGCTGTATTTGCTTACAATTATTTTTTCAAAGCCCAATTTTTCTGCTTCGGCAATTCGTTGCTCAATCCGGTTCACGGCTCTTATTTCTCCGCTCAATCCTACTTCGCCCGCAAAGCAAATATGCAATGGCAACGCAATATCTTCATAAGAAGAAAGCAATGCGCTCAACACCGCAAGATCAATGGAAGGGTCTTCCACCTTTAATCCGCCGGCAATATTTATAAAAACATCTTTTATCCCAAAATGAAAACCGCCGCGTTTTTCCAACACGGCTAATAATAATTGCAATCTCCTCAAATCGAAGCCGGTATTGGTTCTTTGCGGCGTGCCATAAACGCTTTGAGTTACCAATGCCTGCACTTCTATCAGCAAAGGCCTGATGCCTTCAATGGTTGCCGCAATGGCTACCCCGCTCAATTGTTCTTCCTTTTGCGTAATTAATATTTCCGATGGATTGCTCACCTGTCGCATTCCTTCGCCGGTCATTTCATAAATTCCCAATTCGGATGAGGAGCCAAAACGATTTTTAAGCGTGCGCAAAATTCTATAAGTATAATTTCTGTCGCCTTCAAATTGCAAAACAGTATCCACCATGTGCTCCAGAATTTTTGGGCCGGCAATGTTTCCGTCTTTTGTAATATGGCCGATTAAAAAAACGGGTGTATTACTTTCTTTTGCAAAGCGTTGAAACTCTGCAGCGCTTTCTCGTATTTGCGATACACTTCCCGGCGCAGATTCAATATAAGGCGATTGTAAAGTTTGTATGGAATCAACAATTACAATTTGCGGTTTCAGCTTTTTTATTTCCTGGAAAATAGTTTGTGTGTTGGTTTCAGTTAATAAAAAAAATTTTTCATTTATAATTTTTAATCTGTCGGCACGCATTTTTATTTGCTGCTCACTTTCTTCACCACTAATATATAATGTAACGATGTTTTGTAATTGCAATCCATTTTGCAGCAGCAATGTTGATTTTCCAATACCCGGTTCGCCAGCAATTAAAACAATACTTCCGGCAACAATGCCACCGCCAAGCACGCGATTAAACTCTGCATCATTGGTATCAATTCTTTTTTCTTCGCCACTGGTTACATCACTAAGCGGTATGGTTTTTATTCCATTGCTTAATCCTGAAAATTCTTTCCATTCATTTTGCTTTTTATCATTTCCTTTTACAATTATTTCTTCGATAAAAGTATTCCATTCTCCGCAGGAAGGACATTTGCCTAACCACTTGGCGCTTTCTTGCCCGCAATTGCTGCAAAAAAATGCTGTCTTAGTTTTACTCATTCTTATAAAATAATAAGCAATGAAATTAAGCAATCATTGTGAGAGGAAATAAAATGAAAACCAATTTATAGAAGAATATTTAATCTGTTATGGGCGTTCAAGTTTTTTTAAGAATTATTATTCTGTTGATAACCTTAGTAGAAAAAAATTTTAAAGCACACCCACCCTTATTGCCTTATTTACGCAAACATTTTTTTAATAAGTTAATAAGGTTGAATAATCAATAACTAGTTTTTACTAGGGTTGAAGACAGAACATCGAAAGCAAAATAAATTTTAGCAGTTAATTGCTCAACGATTTATAAATTATTTTTTAAAAAGTAAAAGAGCCGGTATTTACTACCAGCTCTTTGTACTTACTAACCCATTAAATTCTATTGCTAAATTACAAATTGCCACCACATAAACAAATTAATTTTCGGGTATGTGAATAAATTTTCGGTGTATATTTTCTTTTGAGCAAGTTATAGATTTATTTTCTATAACCTGATAATCATCCATTTATAAGAATAAAAATGCCGAACGTTTTTATTAATAAAAAAATTTTATAAAAAATATTTGGTTTATAATATAAACTACTTTATGTTTGTGATAAATTTACAAAACAATGATTAGGTATATTGGTTTTGTTTTTTTATTAATAAATATAAAAGCAAACGCACAAACAAAAATTTCAGGAAAGGTAACCGACAATCATAATAAAGCGTTGCAAGGAATAAGCATCAGCATTAAAGATTCCTATGAAGGCGGCACTTCCGATTCTTTGGGGAATTATTCATTTATCACTTCTGAAAAAGGAACGCTTGTTTTGCAAGCAAGTGCAACAGGATATAAATCATTTGACCAAAATATAAACCTTAACGGCACTTCATTAAAAATAAATATTTCTCTTAAAGAAGAAATTACAGAATTAAAAGCAGTAGTTATCAGCGCCGGAACTTTTGAAGCAAGCGATCAAAAAAGAGCGAGCGCATTAAACCCAATTGACATTGTAACAACCGCCAGCGCCAATGCCGATATTACCGGTGCTTTAAAAACTTTGCCCGGCACGCAACAAGTTGGCGAAAGCGAAGGTTTGTTTGTAAGAGGAGGAACCGCAGATGAAACAAAAATTTTTATTGATGGCACTTTAGTAAACAAATTTTTTTATAGCAGCGAACCCGATTTGGCTACAAGAGGAAGATTCAATCCGTTTTTATTTAAAGGAACTATTTTCAGTTCGGGTGGTTACTCAGCGTTGTACGGACAGGCTTTATCATCGGTTCTTTTGTTAGAATCTATTGACTTGCCCGAGAGAACTTCTGCTGATTTTGGAATTTCATATCTCGCAGCGAATGCAGGAATTCAAAAACTTTCGAGAAATAAAAAATCATCATGGGGGATTACGTATGCTTATACAAATCTTGCTCTTGTTTTTAATTTTATAAAACAAAAACAAGATTATTTTAAAGTGCCGGTATTGCACGAAGGCGATGCTAATTTCAGAATTAAAACTTCTGCAACAGGCATGCTGAAATATTTTGGTTCATTCACCAGCACCAATGTTGGTTTCAGAAACCAGGATGTAGATTCATTGAATTTAAAAGATGCGTTCGGCTTAAAAAATTTGTACATGTATCACAATTTATCGTGGAGAGAAAAAATCGGGGATGGCTGGAAACTGAACACTGGCATATCTTACAGCACCAGTCGCGATAATATTACCAATGAGCTTCAGGATGGCGAAAATAAAAAACAGGAAATTATGGATGAGCCTTTGTATGCCAATAAAAATTTTAATTTGGTAAACAATGGACAATATGCAAATGCAAAAGTTGTGTTCGAAAAAAAATTGTTCAATCTGAGCGCCATAAGATTTGGAAGCGAATATAATTATAGCAATGAAAAAACAACTTATACCCAATACAATGGAAATATATATCCGCAAACTGTGAAAGAAAATTTATTTGCAGGCTTTGCAGAAACCGATGTGTATGTTACTAACGACATTGCTGCAAAAATTGGTCTAAGAACTGAGCATTCTCAATTGTTGGATCAATGGAATATGGCGCCGAGAGTTTCACTCGCTTATAAGTTTCGTGATAACAGCCAGTTCTCTTTGGCTTATGGCATTTTTTATGAAAATCCTGAAAGAAAATATTTGCCAACAATTAATCAATTGCATTTTGAACAGGCAACTCATTACATTGCCCAATACCAAAAGATTTCAAATGAAAGAACTTTTCGCACGGAAATTTTTTATAAAAAATATAAAGACTTATTTAAAACAGGGCTTAATAACAATGGAACATTTATGGCAATTAATAATAATGGTTTTGGCGATGCAAAAGGAATTGAATTTTTTTGGCGAGATAAAAAAACAATTAAAAATGTTGATTACTGGATCTCCTATTCTTACTTAGATACCAAACGCGATTTTTTAAATTATCCTTATGCAATTGAACCATCATTCGCTACAAAACATACAGCATCGCTTGTGGTAAAAAAATTTGTAACAAATATAAAAACACAGTTCAATGCTTCTTACACGTTTGCAAGCGGCAGGCCTTATTATAACATTAATTACGACAGCACAACCAGTAAATATAAAATTTATGACGAAGGGCACACCAAAGATTATAATGATTTAAGTTTAAGCATAAATTATTTACCAGACATTGGAAAACCAAAGGCAAAACATTTTACCGTTTTTGTGTTATCGCTTACCAATGTTTTGGGTGCAAATAAAATTTACACTTATAATTATTCAGCCAATGGGCAAAATAAAGTAGCAGTAACGCCACCATCAAAAAGATTTTTGTATCTCGGTTGCTTTATAAGTTTTGGTATTGACCGTTCACAAGATGAAATCAATAATCATTTATAGCAGCCCCCAACCCAGAAGGGGAATAAAAAGTATTAAATAAAAATTTAAAACTAAAAACAACAATTATAAAAGCTAAAAACAAATTAAAATGAAAAAACTATTATTATTTACAGCAATTATTTTTTTTGCAACAATTGCTTTTGCGCAAAGCGATAAATATGCAAGCGCCATGAAAGCAAATATTAGTCAGCTCGATTCAATGATGGCAAAAGGTAACGGCGCCGAACTCGCCAATAATTTTGAACGCATCGGCGATGCTGAAAAAACACAATGGCTTCCTTATTACTATGCGGCGTATTGCACAGTGGTACAGGCTTACAACGAAAAAGATAATTCAAAAAAAGATGCCATTGCCGATAAAGCAAAACAATTAATTGATAAAGCAGAAACTATTTTAGGAAAAGAAAATTCAGAAACAGATGTAATAAAAAGCATGATCGCTACCTCTCACATGATGGTAGATCCGCAAAACAGATACATGGATTACGGCCCTGAATCTGCAGGCTTTATTCAAAAATCAGAAGCGCTCGACTCTACTAATCCACGCCCGGTTTTATTAGAAGCCGAAAATAAATTCTATACGCCCGAAGCGTATGGTGGCGGAAAAGATGCAGCCAAAGAATATTTCGATAAAGCAAAAAAGCTGGATGATAATTTCAAACCTGAAACAGAACTTTCACCAAACTGGGGGAAAAGCGCTATTCAATATTTTCTTTCTCAATACAAATAATTTTTTATGGAAGCAGAAGAAAAATTTATGACTGAAACGGAAAGTTTACAGCTCATCACTTCAATGATCAATAAAGCGAAAAATAATTTTAGTGAGCGCGGATTGTTGTATTTAATTTGGGGTTGGGTTATTTTATTTTGTTGTATCATTGATTTTAGCGGTATTTATTTTTTTAAATACGAACCAATACATTTTGTATGGCTGCTGCTTTATGTGATTCTTATTTTTCAAATTTTTTATATACGAAAACAAAAAAAAGTAAGAACAACTAAAACCTACACGGGCGAAATAAATGCATTTGTATGGATTACATTTACTATTTGCCTGGTGTTGGTAATTTTTATTTGCAATATTTTCAAGCAGTACCAGCTTATTGATCCTTTGCTATTGATGCTTTACGGCATGCCCACTTTTTTATCAGGCATCATTATAAAATTTAAGCCATTGGTTATCGGAGGTATTTGTTGTTGGGCGCTTGCAGTCGTTTCTCCTTTTATTAATGTTGAGTTTCAGGTGTTGCTTCTCGGCTGTGCAGTAATTGCAGCATGGATTATTCCCGGTTATCTTTTAAAACAAAGATTTAAAAATGAAAATTAAAACAAAGAGTAAAATTGAATTGCATGTTTTTAATTTAAGCTGAAAAAATAAAAAATGGATTTTAAAGAACTCGATCCAATATTGCACTCGCAACTGCGGCTTGCAGTGATGTCGCTTCTCATAAGCGTGAAGGAAGCAGAGTTTACTTTTTTAAAAGAAAAAACAAATGCAACAGCCGGCAACTTAAGTGTGCAAATTAATAAACTGAAAGATGCCGGCTATATTGATATTATAAAACAATTCAATAATAATTATCCGCAAACCATTTGTAAAATTAATGATGCAGGAATAGCAGCATTTGAAAATTATGTAAAAGCGTTGAAGAGTTATATGAGTTTGTGAAAACGACCACGGACAACCGACAACAGACAACCGTTGTCGGTCGTCAGTCATCGGTTGTCGGTTTTTACTATTTTTTGAACAACTTTTTGCGAAGCAGAAATAATTTGTATAAAATAATTTCCTGAAGAAAGTTTTGATACATCATCAAGTGGAATATAATTAATTCCTGTATTCATTTTAATATTTTTAGAGAGCACTTCTGCGCCTTGTGCATTAAAAACTTTTACCCAACTCATTTCATTTTTGTTCCAATTTATATTTATATGTAAATAATTGGTAAAAGGATTTGGTGAAATATTTATTTGCTCATTATCATTTTTAAGTTTTACAGAAATTATTTTTGAGTAAAAACTTTTTCCATCCATATCTATTTGCTTTATTCTGTAATAAACAACCGCTGATATGGCTGCAGAAACATCATCAATGATTGAATAATTGTGAAATACAGATGTAGTGCCATTTCCGGGCATAGCAGCAACTTCTGAAAATAAATTTCCATCAAAGCTTCTTTCAATTATATATTTATTGCAATTAATTTCCATTGAAGTGCTCCAATCAATTTTTACTTTTTTATCTGGCCATAATGAAGCATTAAACGAAACCAATGTTACTGGTAGCGGCCCGTTTTCAGGCTCTTTCATTTTAATAGTGAAGGTAAAAAGCCCGGGAAAATATTTATCGGCAGTGGTTCCGAATTCTAACTTTACTGAATTAGCATTTGGTAAAATATTGTATCCGGCTCCTACATTAAACTCGTCAATATCCAACCCCATTTGATTGGTATAATTTGGATTTTTTGAAGACACATGTATTCCATTATTTGTAATTGTTCCGTTCCATGGATTATCAATCGGGTTAATTGCGTTTGAAAATAAGCTATCATTAATTTTTAAATAATCGCCGGTTAAGTTGGCGTCTCCTTCCCACACAAGCGCACCCATTGTAGCATCACCTGTTGTAAGATTATTTGATGGAACATTTAACCCACTCAATGTAACGGTTGTTGATTGCGGGTTTCCATTATTGTAAACTTGTTGAAACCCATCATAAATTCTAATGCTGTTATAATTAAGGACATCGTTTGCATATACCACTACAATGCACCATCCGCCATTGTTTCCGCCGTTATCAATTGCACCAGTGGTTAATGGCACATTGCCAACTTCATAAGTTCCGGCGCCATTATTTTTTACAAAATCGGTGATATCGGCATAAGCCTGATACTGTGTGTATCCTGAAACAATTAAAATTTTATCAATTCCTGATGCTATAACATTGGTATAAACATCCAAAGTATCTTTTCTTATTTTTATGGTTTGATGAGAAGTATCTGTTAAATCAAAATCTGAATTTCTTATTCGGCCTCCCCAATATAAGCGGGCAAACTTAATTGTATTATTTCCCGCAGGAAGAATCAAATCAGCCGAAGACGAATTAATGGTGCCGCTCCCGTTTCCCGTGTTTCCATCAATATCTATATTTTTCATGTTTTCATTATCATTGCCGTAAATGCTGTTTCCGTTTGCAGCATTGTCATTCATTTTTGAAGTATTGATGGTATCCTGATTAATTACCTGCAATAACGTATTTCCGAAAAGAGCAGCGCCGCCTTTTATATTTTCAGAATAAATAAGACTGTAATTTCTTGCCTGCGCATGAACTGTTGAACAAATAAATAGGCTGAAAAAACTAATGAGCGTTAGTTTGTATTTATAAATTTTAAAAAAAGTATTTATAAAAAATTCCATATAAATTTTTTCTAAGCGAAATAACAAATGCAATAAAAATTTTGAAAGAATATCAGAATTGAAAATGGTTATTGCACAAAGAAGTTGGAAGCGGTGTAAAAAGCGAAATAAATGGAAATTGGCATGCTGTAATCAACCATTGTAAATGCAAAATGTAAGCATTTGAATTTCTAAAGATATTGCGAATGAAATTAAAAAAAATTGTAACTGTAATTCTTAAGAGTTGGAATTACAAAATTAAAAACCATTCCCGTAAATCAAAGCATTTTACAAAAATAAATTTTGATAAAAAACATAAACATACTTTTATTTGTTAATAATGCAAAACAAAATGGATGCTTATTTCCGATAACAGTAACATCACTTTGTTGCAAATGAAATTTAATGTACGTTCGCATTCAAAATAATAAATAAAAAGTATGGAAATAAAAGACCTGAAAGAAATGGCAGCGCAAATAAGAAGAGATATTGTGCGTATGGTTTATAATGCTCAAAGTGGCCACCCGGGCGGCTCTCTGGGTTGTGCAGATTTTTTTGCAGCGCTATATTTTAAAATAATGGATCGTAAAAAAGAATTTGATATGAATGGAAAAGATGAAGATATTTTTTTTCTTTCCAACGGGCATATATCGCCGGTATGGTACAGCACACTGGCTCATGCGGGATATTTTCCCTTAAAGGAGTTAGACACGTATCGCAAAATAAATTCAAGAGTGCAGGGGCACCCGGCCACTGCAGAACACTTGCCTGGAATCCGCGTGGCCTCTGGTTCGCTGGGGCAGGGAATGAGTGTGGCTATTGGCGCAGCCACTGCAAAAAAATTAAATAAAGACAATCACATTGTGTATTCATTGCATGGCGATGGCGAATTGGATGAAGGCCAAAATTGGGAAGCCATTATGTATGCTGCGATGCATAATGTAGATAATTTAATTTCAACGGTTGACAGAAATCATCAACAAATTGATGGCACTACAGAAAATGTAATGAAGCTTGCGGATCTTAAAAGTAAATTTCTTGCATTTAACTGGGAAGTTCTTGAAATGGATGGAAACATAATGGAAGAAGTAATCGCCACTTTGCAAAAAGCCAAAACGCTTACCGGCAAAGGCAAACCGGTTGCCATTATTATGCACACGGTGATGGGAAAAGGTGTTGCCTTTATGGAAAATAATCATGAATGGCATGGCACTGCACCTAATAAAGAACAATTTGAAAACGCAATGAATGAACTTCCGAAAACATCCTTGGGAGATTATTAATTCAAAGTGGTATTTACGATATACGATGTTGTATTTAAAACATCAAACATCGTACATCGTACATCATACATCCCAAATTCATTTCACGCTTTTAAATTAAATAATTGTTCTGATGCTTTTTTTGCAGGAAACCATGCTGCAACAAATGCAATGATAAGCGCTGTACATGTTACTAAAATAAAATCAGTAATTACCAACTTAACAGGAAAATAATCTATTAAAAAAGAAGTACCAACTAATTTTATTAATTTGAATTTTACCTGTAAAAAACATATAATTAATGCAAGCACAATCCCAGTGCCGGCACCGGTTACAGCGAGCAGCAGCCCTTCACTTAAAAATATTTTTTTGATTAAATTTTTATCAGCACCGAGCGATTGCAGTACACTTATATCTTTTCTTTTTTCTAAAACCAGCATCGTTAAAGCGCCAATCATATTGAATGCCGCAATAATAAGTATGAGCGTAAGCACTGCATATATTATCCATTTTTCCAAACGCATCGAGCGGTATAAACTTTCATTTTGCTCATATTTAGTGAGCACTTTGTATTTGCTTCCCAATTTTTTTTGTAAGTCATCAGCAAAATTTTTTGTGTTACCAGGATTAAGCAAAGAAATTTCGAGTGCGCTATATTCATCGGGTGCATAATTCATTTGTTGTTTTACAAAACCAATATTGGTAATTACATATTTATTATCAAATTCCTGCTGAATGGCAAAGCTGCCCGATGTAGTCGCGTTGCCTTCGCTCAATGCAGCCAAGGGATTGGTGTTGGAAGTTTTTTTAGGAAGAAAAACAGTTATGGGAAAAAGATTATTATCACTTTGTATGCCAAGTGCGCTTTCAATGCCCGAGCCAAGAATGAGTTTGGGTTTATCAATGTTTCCCACATCAAAAACACCGCGAAACATTTTTTGAGAAACGCCGGAAACTTTTGAATAATTTTCATCAACTCCTTTTAATAATACAACTACCTGCTGGTCTCCATTTTTTAATAATGCTTTTTCTTCTGCAATGAGGGAAGCGCCTTTTACACCACTCATTTTTTTGATTGCATTTATTTGTTCAGCAGTTAACACAATGGTTTTGCCTCTTTGAGGAACAACTTTTAAATCGGAATAAAAATTGGAATATAATGATTGAACTAATCCTTCAAAACCATTGAAAACACTCAACACCAGCACCTGGCACATCGTTGAAAAAGCTATCACGCCCGCAGTTACCCACGAAATAATATTAATAGCATTCGTGCTTTTTTTTGCTTTGAAATATCGCCATGCAAATTTTAGATACAATGATTTATAATTTATAAAAGTTTTTATCGGGATAATAATTTATGGCGCTGCTTTTTTATCTATTCATAATAATCGCTCTCTTATTTTGCAAAATACTAAATATGCAAATAGGTTTATAGGGTTTACTTTTATTGCTTAATAAAAAATGTAATAGAAAAATTTTCTGTTGTTCAAAATAAATGCATAAAATAAAAATGCAGTAGATTTAGAAAACTAAATTTACTTTCATGAAAAAAATTTTTTCGTCTTTACCATTCATTTTTTTTGGCGCTTTTTCTTTTGCGCAAGATAGTATAACGGTTACGGATATACGCTCTGATGAAAAAATTATCAGCCTGCATTTTACTGCAGCAAAAGAAGATTCACTTTTAGGCCAGGTGCAGGACAAAGCCAAAGAGTATGATAAAATGCACCGTTTTTCTTTGGATAATTCGATACCCATGACGATGGCCGAAAGCCCTGTGCTTCCTTATATGGATTTAAATAAAAATCAATTACCGGTAAAATTTAATATTCCTTCGGGTGTAAATCTTCCGGCAAATAAAAATGATTTGGCTTTTTATTCCATTCCTCAATTAGCTTCATTAATAAAAAATAAAAAAATATCTTCTGTTGACTTAACAAAATTTTTTATTGATCGTTTAAAAAAATATGGTGATACGCTTCAATGCGTAATTTCTTTTACCGAAGATATTGCTATGAAAGAAGCCGCACAGGCTGACAAAGAAATCGCTGAAGGTAAATACCGGGGCTTACTGCATGGAATCCCTTATGGATTAAAAGATTTATTTGCAGTAAAAGGAACTAAAACAACATGGGGCGCCGAGCCTTATAAAAATCAAATTATTGAAACTAACAGTTACGCATATACGAAGTTGCATAATGCCGGCGCTGTATTGATTGCAAAATTAACTTTAGGTGCATTGGCTATGGATGATTATTGGTTTGGAGGCCGAACGAAAAATCCGTGGAACATGCTCGAAGGTTCCAGCGGTTCCTCCGCAGGCTCAGCAGCAGCAACGGTTGCAGGGCTTGTACCATTTGCATTGGGAACAGAAACGTATGGTTCAATCATTTCACCATCTACCGTATGCGGCGCAACGGGCTTACGGCCTACATTTGGTTCGGTAAGCAGAAGCGGAGCTATGACACTTTGCTGGAGCCTTGATAAAATTGGCCCGATATGCAGAAGCGCTGAAGATGCAGCAATTGTATTTTATTATTTACATGGCACCGATGGCAAAGATGCAGCAGCAGTAAATATGCCGTTTAATTATACGGGCAAAACTGATTTATCAAAAATGAAAATTGCTTATGCAAAAAATTATTTTGGCAAAAAAGATACGTTAGGAAATGAAGATGCTGTGCTCGATGTATTTAGGAAATTAGGCGCAACGCTTATCCCCGTTAATTTTCCTGATTCCGGAATTTATAAATTTGATATGATCGGAATTGTGATAGGTTCTGAAAGCGCTGCCGCATTTGATGGTTTTACAAGAACAGGACTTGATGATAAAATGACGAGACAGGGCAAAGGCGAATGGCCGAATTATTTTCGTGCAGCAAGATTTATTCCGGCGGTTGAATATATTAATGCTAACAGGCATCGCTATACGCTGATGCAAAAAGTAAATGATGTAATTGAAAAATATGATGTAATTATTTGCCCCACATGGGGCGGCAACCAGGCTGCCATTACCAATTTAACAGGTCATCCTGCTATAAGTTTGCCAACAGGTTTTAATAAAAATCATTCTCCCACAAGCATTACGCTTGTTGGTAAATTATATGATGAAGCAACTATTCTTGCAATTGCCAAAGCTTACCAGGATGCAACGCAATGGAATAAAATGCACCCTGATTATTTTAAATAATCAGGTTATTAGTTGCTCATTTATAAGTTAAATAATTTACCTTTTATTCGAAATTAAAAATGTAATAACACAATCGAATTTTCGACATTTTTATCTTTTAGAAAGATTAAAATTCATGTAGTAATTTATTTTTTATGATTGTGAATTCTATTATTTTCCATACATCTCCAGCATGGTTTTCAAATCTTCTATAGTATTTATTTCATCAACAGTTTTATCTTTTCGCCAGCGGCTCATGCGTGGGAAACGCAGTGCCACACCGCTTTTGTGGCGATTGCTCGCAGCAATTCCTTCAAATGCAATTTCAAAAACAAGCTCGGGTTTTACAGTTCGTACCGGCCCGAATTTTTCAATTGAATTTCTTTTTACAAAATTATCTATCTCTGCAAATTCTTTATCAGTTAATCCTGAATAGGCTTTTGTAAATGCTATCAATTTATCACCATCTTTTACTGCAAATGTATAATCCGTATAAAGATTGCTCCTTCTACCACTTCCTTTTTGCGCATAGATCATTACACAATCAATTGTGAGCGGATCAATTTTCCATTTCCACCAGTCGCCGCGTTTTCTTCCTACTTTATAATCAGAATTTTTTCTTTTAAGCATAATTCCTTCGCTGTTCATTTCTCTTGAAGTTTTTCTTAACGCTGCTAATTCACTCCATGAATTAAAATTTATTATTTCTGAAATTTGTATGGAATTATTTTTTATGGGTAAAATAATTTCTTCTAATTTTTTTCTTCTTTCGTGCAATGGAAAACCTCGTATATCCTCACTGTTATATTCTAAAAGATCATAAGCAAAAAAACAAATGGGTGCATCCTGCAATTGTTTTCTGCTAATATTTTTTCTGCCGATACGAGTTTGCAAAATAGAGAAAGGGAGCGGCTTTCTGCCAACTGCAGGAATTATTTCTCCATCAATCACTACTCCTTCAGGCAATAAGTCTTTTAAAATAAAATATTCTGGAAATTTATCCGGCATCAATTCTTCACCGCGACTCCATACAAATAATTCATTATTTCTTTTTATCATTTGCCCGCGAATGCCGTCCCATTTCCATTCGGCCTGCCATTCATTTGGCTCGCCTAAGTTTTCCGGTTCTTCTTCCAATGCATAAGCGAGATAAAATGGATAAGGTTTTGAAAAATCAGTAACCGATGCGGATTCACTTAGCAAATCTTCAAATGAAGTTGTTACCGGATCCCAATTGCCACTGATGCGATGCGCAATTATTGATGAAGAAAGATCAACAATTTTTGATAATGCATTTACAATTGTTTTTTGTGAAACGCCAATGCGAAAAGCGCCGGTTATAAGTTTATTAAAAACAAAACGTTCATCCCGGTTCATTTGGTTCCAGCTATCAATAATAAATTTTTTTCTTACAGATACATCTTGCTTTTCAATTGAAATAAATGTTTCTAAATAATGTGAAAGATTTTTATTTATTTGATTTTGTTGCTTTGTTTCAGGCAATAATAATGCAAGAGTTTCTGCAAGATCGCCAACTGTGTGATAACATTCATCCAATAGCCAATGAGGATATTGTGTTATCTCTGCGCACCATTCACGCAGCAGGCTGAAACTCACAGCCCGCCTGGGTCTGCGGCCACTGAATATTGCAATCACCCATACTTTATCTTCATCGGGCGCTGTGGCAAAATAATCTACTAAGCTTTGTAATTTATCATTTGTTTTGGTAGATGAACTCAACTCTGAAACCAATTGTGCAAAAAGCCCCAACCCATTCTTCCCCGAATGAAAAGAAGCACGCACATCATCCATATTTGATTTTATTATCACTAAATTTTTGTTTAGCGTTGTTTAGAAAGTTTAGAGGTTTAGTTTCACCTGCTTACTTTTAGTTATCATGAACCTTCAAATTCCTCTCCTTCGGAAAGGTCAGGAGAGGCTTCAAATTGTGTTTTTACTTCTGCAGCTATTGCAATATTTTGTTCATAACAGTAACGGCTAAACGCAGATTGAAACCCATGCGTTACAAAAATTTTTTCAGCGCCTGTTTCCTTTACGGTTTGTATTAACCCATCCCAATCTGCATGATCACTCAAAGCAAAGCCTGCATCAACATTTCTTCTTCTTGCATTACCTCTCACCTGCATCCAGCCGCTGCAAACGCCAACAGAATGCGGTTGAAATTTTTTCATCCATGATGTTCCGTCTGCTGATGGTGGCGCTATTACTACTGATGCCTTTAATAATTCTTTTGGCGTGTCAGGAGTTATTCTTACCACAGGTGTAAGATTAAAGCCGGCATTAATCAATGCTTGCTGCATATTGAAAACGGCGCCATGTGCATATATAGTTTGTGTAGTTTCTTTTATCGCTTGTAACACACGCTGGGCCTTGCCTAAGCTGTATGCAAGCAACACACTTGTTTTACCGTTTTCTTTATTTTTATTTATCCAGTTAATGATGTTATCATAAATTTCCTGTTGCGGTTTCCATTTGTAAATGGGTAAACCAAAAGTGGATTCAGTAATAAATACGTTGCATTTTATCGGCTCAAATTTTCCACTCAATCCATCATCTTTCGTTTTGTAATCTCCACTTACTACCCATACTTCATTATTATATTCTAATCGTATTTGTGATGAACCAATGATATGCCCTGCAGGATGCAATGAAACTTTTACACCGTTAATATAAATGGCTTCATTCCATTTTACAGTTTCATAATTATTATTTCCCAATCTTAATTGAAGTATGGGCTTTGTGTCTGTATGACACAAATAATTTTTATTTCCAAAACGTGCATGATCACCATGGCCGTGTGTAATAATAGCTTTGTCAACAGCCTTCCATGGATCAATATAAAAATTTCCCTGTGCGCAATAAAGCCCTTTATCAGTAAAAGAAATAAGATTATCCATGCATTAATGAAATTACAAATAACCTGCCTGAAATTATTTTTATAAAGAATAAAGAATTAAAAAAAACAGATAAATTAATGAAGAAAAATTATGAAGATAATTTTTTAGAACCCGTGTCAGGAATTGAAATTATTAAAAAAATAATTGCTGCCAAAGAAAAAACAGCCCCAAAAATAAAAACAGATGCATGACTGATATGATCCCATAACTGGCCGGCAATGATACTTGCAAAAAGCCCGGAAAGCCCTACTATACTGGAATACCAGCCAATGCTGCTTGCCCGCAAATGCGGTGGAACAAAATCTGCGGCAAACGATTTTCCTGCAGACCTGAAGATGCCCTGAAACAATCCATAAAAAATAAATAAAATGCCAATCAATAAAATATCAGAAATAAAAGCAAAGCCGGCGTAACTGATTAAAAAAATAAAAAATGAAATTAGCAGCACAGGTTTTCTTCCGAATTTATCGGATAAAGATCCTGCAGGATAAGAAATAATTGCTGCTGCCAGATTAAACATTGCATATACCAGAATAATGTTTATTAAAGAAACACCCCTGCTTTGCAATAATAGAATAAGAAATGAATTGCTTGAATTGCCAATTCCAAACAGTGCAATTACCATCAAATATTTCCAATATGCTTTCGGAAAGTGACTAAACTGAATATTGATTTTAGATTTTACGCCGGCGCTATTTTTTTCTTTTACAAGCAATATCATTACAACAGCCAGCAAGCCGGGAATTATTGCAAGATAAAAAAGCGATCTGATTTTAAAATGAAAAGAAAAGAATAATAATATAGCAATGAGCGGTCCTAAAAATGCGCCTAAGTTATCTCCGATTCCTTCCAGCCCAAATGCTTTTCCTTTGTGCTCTTCAGCAACGGATGATGCAATAAGTGCATCGCGCGGAGCCGCACGGGTACCGGCTCCCAGCCTGTCAGAAAAACGGGCAGCTAAAAATCCCGGCCATGCATTTACTATTCCCATAAAAGGTTTTGATATGGCAGAAAGAATATAACCAACCAAAGCAATTGGTTTTCTTTTTTGTAATTTATCTGATATATATCCTGAAAAACCCTGAATAATATTTTGCGTGGCTTGTGCAATTCCTTCAATAATTCCTACAATGCTTCCGTTAGCTTTTAAATTTTGTGTAAGATAAATTGGCAATAACGGATACAACATTTCTGTAGAAATATCAGAAAAAAGAGAAGCACATGCCAGTAAAAAAGAATTTTTGGTAAGCCCGGTAAAATATTTTTTTAATAAGGATGGCATGTTAAAAAAATTTTTCTTTAAAATAAAAAAGCCGGTTTATACATCCGGCTTTAAAAATATTTTTTTATAATTTTTTTTAAAATTATTGTTTCAACAATAAAATATATTTTACCATCGCTTCTGCATCGGCTTCGCTCAAATCGGGATGCGGCGTCATCATTACATCGCCCCAAACGCCCTTGCCGCCTGTGATTACTTTGTGAGCGAGATAAGTAACGGCTGTATCGTTGCCTGCATATTTATTGGCAACATCTCTGTATGCCGGGCCAATTAATTTTTCATCTATTTTATGGCAGGTAAGGCAATTGGATTTTGCCACCAGCGCTAATCCTTTTTGATAATCGGGATTAGAAGAAACATCATTGGCAGCAGTGTTTGCCGTTGAAGAACTATCAGCAGCGCTGCCTGAGTTTGATTGATTATTATTACCGCCGCATGCTGCTAATAAAATCAAAATTGAAAGTGTTACTAAATTTTTTTTCATTAATTAAAAAATTATTTTTTATGTTTTTACTTTTAAAACAAAGTTGGAATAAAGATAGAAAATAATGAGATAATTAGCTAATTAGCTAATAAGCCAATGAGCTAATTTGTTAATAAGCTAATAAAATCTTTTATCAGTGCAATATTTAAATATGTAAACTTTATTTGTTCTTAGTAACTTTAACCGTTATCCAAGTTGTGAGTTTATGAATTCTTTTTTTAGAAAACTGCCGCTTCCTGTAAAATTAATATTGATAGGACTTATACCTGTCCTGTTTCTTATTTATTTATCCGGGCAGTTGTATCATGAAAAAAAGAAAACAGTAAATTTAATAAACGATTATATTATACACATCCATGAGGAGGGCGATATTTCAAATCTTATTTATGAGCTTGAAAAGGAACGCCGCGTAAGTTATGAATATGCTTTAAAAAAAGATAATTATAGCAACGTAGTACTACAAAGGCCGCGTACTGATGCGGCGATTCAGTTGCTTGAAAAAAGTAAAGACCTCGCGATAACCAATTTTGCTCAATATACTTTTTTGAATACTTTAAATTCAGTGAGGGCAACGTTAGACAGTTCGTCAAATTATCCTCAGGATGCTGTGATGCAATATTATACCAACGCCATCTTCAGATTAAACACGCTTAATCCTATTTCATCCGCAAGTAATACCTATCTTCAGCCCGTTTATAAAGATTTGATTGCTCAAAAAACGCTTTTTGAAATGATCACTTTCCTAAGCATTATCCGCACCAATATTTATAATGTTTTATATACAGATAAATATAAAGCCGAAACCCTTATGGGAACCATCGGGGTTTATGATGTTTTTAAAAGTTATGAAAAAGAATTTTTATTAAAGGCATCGCCTCACACAATAAAAGTTTATAATACAGAAAAAGATACTTCTTCTCTTAAGCCCACTTTGGCATATATTGATAATCTTTTTAAAACTTTTCATTTCGATAGTTCTTACACGGCGCAAAGCTGGTGGCAAGTGTCTTCGCGGGGAGTGAATGTTTTAAGAGAACAACAGTTGAACTTATGGCAAAAAGTAGAAGCGGGAATGAATGACATTTATCAGGAAGAAGTAAAGTCTAAAAACAGAACCCTGTTTTTTCTTATAGCCGCAATTATTTTAGTAATAAGTTTAGTTTCATACACGGTAAGAGTAATCACCAAAATGCTGAAGGAACTTAAAGTAGCCGCCGAAAAAATATCCGTAGGCGGCACAGGATTGCAATTTAATAATATGCCCGATGATGTAATGGGAAGCGTTGCCGATTCTATTCTTGAAATTGACCGGAATAATATTGAGCTGGCGACAGCAGTAAATGCTATTGGCGCAGGAAATTTCAATGTACCCGTGCATCCGCGCAGCAACGAAGATTTATTAGTGAACTCTATCCAAAAAATGAAAGAAGATTTGCATAAGCTTACTTTAGAAAAAGATAAAGTGCAACAAGAAACTTTGGAGTTGATGCATCGCAAAGATGATTTTTTGAGCATCGCCAGCCATGAATTAAAAACGCCGGTAACATCTTTAAAAGCATACACACAATTATTGCAGATGAATGCAAAAACAAATTTAGAAAATCAAAAAGATGCAATGCTTTCTAAAATGGATATGCAGATAGATAAATTAACGATGTTGATAACCGATTTACTTGATACGTCAAAAATGCAAAACGGAAAATTAATTTATAACAAACATTTTTTTCAGTTGGATGATTTGGTAAAAGAAGTAGTTGAAGAAATACAGGCCACATCTGCCACGCATACAATTGTAATAGAAAAAAATAATTCGCTTCGGCTGTGTGCCGATAGAGAAAGGATCGGGCAGGTATTAAGCAATCTTTTAAGCAATGCTGTTAAATATTCTTCCAATTCAAAAAAAATAATTGTGAACCTTGATGATAAAAATGGAATGGCAATTTGTTCTGTTCAGGATTTTGGAAACGGAATTATTAAAGAACAACAGGATAAAATATTTGAAAGATTTTATCGGGTAACCGGTAAAAACATGCATACATTTCCCGGCCTCGGTTTAGGTCTTTATATCGCAAAAGAAATTGTAGAAAGGCATGATGGAAAAATATGGTTTGAAAGTGAAGAAGGCAAAGGAAG
>JAICZH010000032.1 GCA_025933775.1 Chitinophagaceae bacterium | reverse complement strand
TTACTTTACCATCATGGCTGCTGCCGATTAAATGCCATACTTTATCTGCCCTGTCAGGAAAATTTTTGTATAACCAATCGCGAAATAAAAATTGTATGGCGCCATTCAAACGAATAAAAGTGTAAGCAGTAAATTTTGCTCCGGCATCTTTTGCCGCTTTCATTATTCGTTGCATTTCATGTTCGTTCAATCCCGGTATCATCGGGCCCATCATAATGCCCATGCGTATTCCGGCATTGCTTAACTCTTCAATTACTTTCAATCTTTGCTTAGCTGTTGTTGTTCTCGGCTCCATTATTCTTCGCAGATCTTCATTGAATGAGGTAATAGAAACCATTGCCGTCACCAAATTTTTTTTTGCCATTTCCTGCAGTATATCTTTATCTTTTATGATCCACGAATTTTTAGTAAGAATACCAACAGGTTGATTAAATTCATTGCACACTTCGAGAAGCCCTCTTGTTAAACGATACTTTTGTTCTGCCGGTTGATAGCAATCTGTGTTGCCACTCAGCATAATGGGTGTGGGTTCCCATTTTTTATTCATCAGAAATTTACGAAGCATTTCGGGTGCATTCATTTTTACAATAATCTTTCTTTCAAAATCAAGTCCTGCGCTGTAACCCCAGTATTCATGCACGTTTCGGGCATAGCAATAAATGCATCCATGCTCGCAGCCTGCATAGGGGTTCATGCTGTACATCATGCTCAGGTCTGGGCTTTCTACTTTATTTACAATACTTTTTACCTGTTGTTCTAAATATTGTGTTCCAACATTTGCTATTTCCCAATCATCAATTCCTTCAACATGTTCTTTTGTTTGCTGGTCTTTTAAGAATTTATTTTTTGTATTGAATTGTGCACCGCGGCCAGTTAAATACTGATCGTTTTCTTCTTTTTGTTGTGCCGCCACTTTAAAATGATCTTGCTGTAATTGGTTTTGCATAAATTTTTTTTGTTATGAATAAATTCATAGAATCATTATAATTATTTTCGTATAACCATCACCGTTAGTAATGATATTTTTAAATAAATAATTCGCCCTGGCTTGTTGCAACCGGCAAATTCATAAATTCAAATCGCTGTACAATTTGATAAGCCTTATTTCCTACCCGCCGCTTGATCAATAACATTTCATCTGCAATAAAACGGCCGGTAAAATGTTTATGACTATATTCCATCCAGCTTTTTTCATATTGCCACGGCAATAATTTTCTTGCAATGATTATATGAGGGTCATTCATAAAATGCGGTTTGTTTTCTTTATTTAATTTAAATAATTGTTGCGCAGGTTTTAATTCTTTTATTAAATTTTGCACCTGCTGCTTGCTCTCAATATTTATATAAATCGTGTGGCTTGGATGGCTTCCAAAATTTTTTAATTCTACTTTAAAAGGCTTATAGCCCATACCAATTGTTTGTAGGCGATTCACAATTTTTTCTTCCATCATTTCAAACTGGATAAAGTTTACAAGTGTAATGTGTGGCTTATTCCACAAGGCATTGGGCGCTTTGTAATCATCATGAAATTTTTCTTTTATTTTCATTATCTTATTCCACAATTCTCTATGCGGGCTAATTACTAAAAGATATTCATTATAAATATAGCCGGGTATCTGTATCAATGATTTTGTGTTCATAGGTAAAAAGTTTTAAATTTCTAAACTATTTTTTTTAGTGTAAATATACTAAATAATTTAGTATTAAAATAAATAATTTATCCGGTAAATATTTTTTTTAATAAATAGTGGTAATGGATTAGGCGTGTATCATTGCACCCGCAAATATTTTATTTTAAATAGTTTTCAAATACATTTTTCCAAATCATATCCAGCTTCTTATCGGAATAATTATTTTGTACAAAGGCACAATTTTTTTTTGCAAGCGTTTCTCTTTCTTCAGCCGTCATATTTTTTATGATTTGAATTTTTGTTGTCCATTCTTCATCATTATCGCAATACAGATTTTCGCCGGCTTTATTCATTATTTCTTTGTAGGCTGGTGTGGCCGATACCACTGTTGGCAATCCTGTAAACCAAAATGAAATTAATTTATTACCGGGCTTATGCCATCCAAACAGATTTTTTTTATTGAGTGCAATAATACCGCAATCGCATTGGCTAAATATGTTGCTATTATTTTTAAGATTCCATTTGTGAAAAATGGTTTCAATGGGCAATTGTTTTAATACATTACTTACTTTTTTATTTATGAGCTTGCCGTATTTAGGATATGTTTCATTGGTAATGATATGTAACTCGCAAAATGAGTTTATTTTTTTTAAAACATTTTTAAAATATAAAAATTGCGATAGCACTACACTCTGCCCTTCCCACACTAATTTCATTTTACCATTAATTAAAAAATCTTTTTTGCAAAAGGGATACTCGTTTTCCATGTAATCCCATGTTACTATTACCGTGTCATTCCATTTATCAATAATATTTTTTAATTCATTGCTCGAGCAAAGAACTACATCGGCAGCCTTCAGCCATTTAATAACCAATTTCCGGTAATTGAAATAAAGTGTCGTTTCCTTCCCAAGCACAAACCATCCTATTCCTTTAAATAAAGTATTGAAAAGTGTTGGTGAAAAAATTAAGCTGTCCACCATTTCAAAAATAAATTTTGTTTGCGGATGTTTCTTTTTGTAAATAAGCCACCGGCTAAGGTTTGCAGAAGCAGTTAATAAAACAATGTCGTATTCTTTATTTGCATGGGCAATTTCAAAAGAGATGTTATTTCTTTTAGCAAAATGGGGAAATCTTCTTCTGTCTCCCGGCTGGGAGAGATCGGGCAAATAGGGCACATAACCTATTTTTAAATTTGTAAAATCCATATTTGAAACGGTAAATCATATACGAGTTTATTAGGTTGCGCTCGCATAGGTTTCAAATATAAGATAGAAAATAAATCAGCGCTCTAAAACTTTATCTCCATAAAAGGATGTTGCAATCTTTTCATAAAAAATACGTTAGCATTCAATAAAATTTTTCTAAATGAATAAACTGATTCTTAAATGATTTCTTACCAATGAATATTATTTCAAAAATTTTAAGATTTGTATTCAAAAATTTTTTCCGTCTGTTGCAAATATTGCGGGTTCTAAAGTTAAAACTATTGTATCCGGGGATCGTTATTGATTTTAAAACAAAGATTGAAAGCCGCTGCAATATTGTGTGCATTAAAGGAGGCCAATTGAAAATTATCAATTCAAAAATTTCTTTTGGCACACAAATTATTACTGATTCCACAGGCCATCTTACCATTGATAATTCTTTTATCGGAAGAAACTGCGTTATCACTTCAAAAGAAAAAATAACAATAAATAAAAATTGTCTTGTTGCAGAAATGGTGGTAATAAGAGACCAGGATCATATAATTCATACTAATTCCACATTGCACGATCAAAAATTTAGTACGGCTCCGGTTATTATTGAAGAAAATGTGTGGATAGCTTCCAAAGCAACGATTGTAAAAGGAGTTACTATCGGCAAACACGCGGTGGTTGCGGCTTCTGCTGTAGTTACCAAAAATATTCCGTCGGGAGAGCTGTGGGGAGGAATACCGGCAAAATTTATTAAAGATGGTATATAATTTTTTTGGCGCTTCACTACATAAGTTTTTCTGCTTTTATTCGTTTATAGTTTACGGTATTTCCTAAATTTAAATGGCTGCAGTCCAATTTTTAAAACAAGCGCATAAAAGCCCTGATATAAAAGCGATCGGGATTTATACACTTACCAATTTTTTTGGTAAAGGATTATCTTTTCTTTTATTGCCTCTTTTTACAAACCCAAAATATTTATCACCTGCGGATAATGGATTGTTAAGCCTGTTTGGCCAGGCTATTATTTTTGTAGCGCCTTTTATAAATCTTGGCGTATTGCAATCGGCTTCCGCTGATTATTTTAAACTTGGTAAAAAAGAGTTTAATGATTTTTGCACTACGGGCTTTACCATATCTGCTGTAATGACTGCGTTTACTTTTTTTGTTTTTTTTCTATGCCGTAATTTTTTATCTGAATCGTTTTCATTTCCTTCTATGTTTATTTGGGCCATTCCCCTCGCTGCTTTTTTGAATTTTTGTTATGAGTTTTTAATTCTTCTTATACGCAACCGCAATGATGCAACAAAATACATGAAAGTAAATATGATAAAAATAATCATCGAATTAGGGCTTGCCATAATTCTTATCGTATTATTTTCATGGACATGGAAAGGAAGAGTTTCCGGTATTCTTATCGCCGGAGGAATTATTACGTTATATGCAATTTATTTTTTTATCAGTAATGGCCTTTTATCGGGATGTATAAAAAAGAAAATTATTTATGATGAATTAAAATATAGTGTGCCTATAATCATGATGCAACTGAGTATGTTTTGCCTTTTTTCATCAGATAGTTTTTTTTTAGCAGGCATTACAAAAAATAATTCTGAAGTAGGTATTTACGGGATGGCTTGTGTATTCGGAAGTATTCTCATTACATTTTCCAGCGCTCTTATTCAATACATGATTCCAAAACTCAATGAAATTTTATCCCAAAAAATAATAGATTATGCCCGTATAAAAAAACAATTTTTGGTTTATACCGGCCTTATGTTTTTCGCTTTCGCATCGCTTCTTTTAAGCGTTCCATTAATTTATCACTTTTTCATTAATAATAATTACTGGCCCGGCATTCGTTATTTTTATTTTCTTTCTTCGGGATATTTTTTCTGGGCAATAACTACTTTTCTCTATACTTTTCTTTTGTATTTTAAACACAAAAAAATATTGTTGATACTGGCGTGTTTGTCTCTTGTCATAAGCCTTTTCAGCAATTATTTTTTAATACAATTTTTTGGTTCACGGGGAGCATGTGTTTCAGTTTGCTGCACTTATTTTATTGTAATGCTTTTCACAATTATTTCAACAAAAAAATATTGGAAACCAATTTTACATTCTGCTGAAGCATGAAAAAAACCATTCTTTATATCATTGATTCGCTAGAAAGAGGAGGGGCAGAAGTGATGCTGGTGGCGTCTTTGAAAGAGGTTCATTATCATTATAACATTATTATTGTTACATTAAAACCCGGCAATGCTTTTACTGAAAATGAATTAAGCCATGATAAAATTTATTGCCTCAACATGCAAGGCAAAAAAAATATTTTGCAAAGCGTACGAAAGCTCAAAAGAATAATAAAAGAAAATAAAGTACACATTGTTCACGCTACTTTGTATTGGAGTGTAATTATATCAAGGCTCGCCTGTAGCAAAAAAATACGCCAGGTTTTTAGCCTCGCAACTATAATGACGGCAGGCATTTACCGGCATAAATGGTACAGCGTTTATACGCGACTGTTAGATATGCTTACTTATAAAAAAGAACAAGCCATCGTTTCGCCGTCGCAGGAAGCACTTGATGATTTTGATAATTCAATCGGCATAAAAGGAAGAAAAAAAGTATTGTACAATTTTGTAAATGATGATTTTTTTAAAAATGAAATTAATTATGAAATGCTGCCTGGTGAGCTAAAACTTGTTGCTGTCGGTAATTTGAAAGATGTAAAAAATTATCAATTGATGATTAATGCTTTTAAGTTGTTGCAAAATAAAAATGTTTCATTGCACATTTACGGCGAAGGGCCTTATCGCGATTCTCTTCAAAAGCAAATAGACGAGTTTCAATTGCCGATACAACTGATGGGCGTGCACGAAAAAATATTTGAAATACTTCCGCGCTACGATGTTTTTGTAATGTGCTCATTGCTGGAAGGCTTCGGTATTTCTGCTGCAGAAGCAATGACAATAGGACTTCCACTGTTGTTATCCGATATAAAAACGCTTCATGAAGTGTCACAGGGCAATGCATTATTTTTTGATCCGCGCAATGCGCAAAGTTTTGCAGATATAGTTACAAACATTTTAAACAATAAAATAGATTTAAAAAAATTTTCTGATAAAGGAAAACTTATTGCAAAAGAAAATTATACTAAAGAAAAATATATAAACGGACTTTTAAATTTTTATAATGAACTCGAAGGCCAACCTTCTAACTCTTAAAAACCATGTGCGGTATTGCAGGATATATTTCATTAACAAAAAACATTAAACTGAATCAATTAAAAAAAGCTACCGGTTTAATGCAGCATCGCGGCCCCGATGCGGAAGGATTTTATTTTACCGAAGATGAAAATTTAGGGCTAAGCCACAGGAGACTTTCTATTTTAGACTTGAGTGAAAGCGCCAACCAGCCTATGTTTTCTAATGATGGCAGGTATGCCATTGTTTTCAACGGCGAAGTGTACAATTTCAAAGAATTGAAATTACAACTGAAAGATAAAGGTGCTTCACTAAAAACCACATCCGATACAGAAGTTATTGTAGAGTTGTTTGCAGAACAGGGCACAGATTGTTTCGCACAACTTAACGGAATGTTTTCTTTAGCAATTTATGATACAGAAAAAAATAGAATAACACTTTGCAGAGATCATGCAGGAATAAAACCTTTATTTATCTATTTTGATGAAACAGATTTCATTTTTGCATCCGAATTAAAAGTGATTCGCTCAATAAAAGGAAATCAATTAACGGTTAATAAAAATGTAATTCCATACTTTTTGCATTTGGGCTACATTCCGCATCCATTCACCATTTACAACAATGTAGAAAAATTTCCGGCGGCGCATTATCTGCAGATGGATATAAATAGTTCTAACTTTAAAAACATTCATTCTGCAATTATTCCATTCTGGAATCTGGAATCGCGCATTGAAAAAAAATCGGTATGCAATGAAAACGAAGCAAAAAAAATATTAACAGGTTTACTATTTGATTCAGTAGAAAAGCAATTGGTAAGCGATGTGCCCATCGGAACTTTTTTAAGCGGCGGAATTGACAGCAGCCTTATTACTGCCATTGCAAGCAAAGTAAGTTCGCAAAAAATAAATTCATTCAACATTGCCATTGGCAACGGAAGATTTAATGAATCGAAATATGCTTTGCAAGTGGCTAAATATTTAAATACAGAACACCATGAATTTAATGTAGCCGAACAACAAGTATTGGAACTTATTGAATCCATTCCCAATGTGTATGATGAGCCATTTGCCGATTCATCTGCATTGCCAACGCGAATGGTAAGCCGGCTTGCAAAAAAATATGTAACCGTTGCATTAAGCGGCGATGGCGGCGATGAGTTGTTTATGGGTTATGGCATGTACACGTGGGCCAAAAGGCTTTCCAATAAATGGCTGAAACCCATGAAACATGGGCTGTTTGCCGCATCCAAACTGATGAATGATAAATACCAGCGAGCAGGAAATTTGTTTGATTACAGCAATCAAAATATAAAGAGTCATATTTTTTCGCAAGAGCAATATTTTTTTAAAGAAAATGAATTGTATGATATATTAATCAATAATGATTTTGATTTTGAACGCTTAAATACTATGGAAGTTTCATCAAAAAGATTAAGCAGCGAAGAAAACCAATCCGTTTGGGACTTTAATTATTACCTGCCCGATGATTTGCTGGTGAAAGTAGATCGTGCCTCCATGTATTATTCTCTCGAAGCAAGAGTTCCTTTGCTTGATTACCGGATTATTGAATTTGCGTATAGCCTTCACCGTGAGTTTAAAATTAAAGACGGCGTAATGAAATATCTTTTGAAAGAAACTTTGTATGATTTTATTCCGAAAGAAATTTTTAACAGGCCCAAACAGGGATTCAGCCTGCCTTTGCACAAATGGCTCAAAGGCGATTTAAAATATTTGCTGGATAAATATGTTTGTAAAGAAATGATTGAGCAACATAATATTTTAAAATATGAAGCAGTTCAAAAAATAAAAAATCAATATTTGAAAGGACACGATTATTTATATAACAGGCTTTGGGCGATTATCATTTTGCATTGGTGGCTTCATGAAAATAACAAGCAGCAATGAAAAACAAAGCGAACATACTTTTTATTTCTTATGATGGTATGACCGATCCGCTGGGCCAAAGCCAGGTAATTCCATATCTCACGGGTCTTACAAAACATGGCTATCAATTCACTATTTTAAGTTGCGAAAAACGGGATGCATTTAATCTGCACAAAAAAAATATTAAAAAAACACTCGAAAACTTTTCAATAAAATGGGAGCCTATTCCTTATCATAAAAAACCTCCTGTGCTTTCTTCAGTGTATGATGTATGGATGTTGAAAAAAAAAGCAAAGCAATTGCATACAAAAGAAAAATTTGATATGGTTCATACCCGCGCCGGCATT
The DNA here is from genome assembly GCA_025933775.1 of Chitinophagaceae bacterium. Taxonomy (GTDB): domain Bacteria; phylum Bacteroidota; class Bacteroidia; order Chitinophagales; family Chitinophagaceae; genus Ginsengibacter. The sequence goes on along the minus strand of JAICZH010000032.1, from coordinate 24,528 downwards.
CCGTCTTTGATTGGTTTATGGATGAAAAAAAAATTCGGAATAAAATTTTTACATGATATAAGAGAATTTTATGCAGACAGCAGAATTGACGGCGGCATGTGGAACAATAAAATTTTTTTTTACCGGGAAATTTATAACTATTTCAAAAAAACGGAAAAGAAAGAAATTGAAAACTGCGATGGAATGATGTGCCTTACTTATGTGGCTGAAAAAATTATTAAGCAGCTTCCTCATTGCAAAAAAGAAACTATTCTTGAGGTAATTCCATGCAGTGTAGATATGGAGTTGTTCAGTCCATGCAAAATAAACTTGCAATTAAAAGATGCATTGAGGCAGCGATTAAACATTCATAAAGATGATTGTATTGTCAGCTATCTTGGCTCTATCGGCGGTTGGTATCTTACTGATGAAATGATGCAATTGTGTAAGCATCTTTCCGATAAGATTGCCAATGCAAAATTTTTATTTATATCACCTCAGGGTAAAGAAATTATTTATAATAAGGCATTGCATTTCGGAATACAGCCGCAAAAAATAATTGTGCAAAATGCAAGCCGGCAGCAGGTTCCATTATTTCTGTCGCTGAGCAATTATTCTGTTTTTTTTATTAAGCCATGTTATTCCAAACAATCATCTTCGCCCACGAAACATGCAGAAATAATGGCAATGGGTATTCCCGTAATTACCAATTCAGGCGTAGGAGACGTTGCAGAAATTGTAACAAAATATCATTCGGGAATTGTGGTTAATAATTTCAATAATGAAAATTATATAAAAGCCATTGAAGCGTTATGCGCTGCGCATTTTGATTCAAATGAAATCAGGAATGGCGCGCAGGAATTTTATTCACTTGAAAATGCAATTGAAAAATATAAAAAAGTATATGATGCCATTATTCATAAATGATTTGGAAATACAAGTATATATAACGGTAATGCATAAACGCTGTTTGTTATTTCTTCATACCATTCATTAATATTTTGGGAAAAACTTTTTCACTTGCATTTCCCAATACTGAAAGTGTATAATTTTTTGCTTCGTTAAACTTCAAAAAAAATTGCTTTTTTTTGTAATCTTCTGCGATGAAAATTCTGCCATAATCAACAATAACAACTGCGCATCTGCGTTATTAATAATACAATCCCTTTCCCCAAGAAACAAAATCCAAAACCTATGGATAAGATTATTGCAGTAGTAGTTACATACAACCGGCAAGCGCTGCTTTCGCAGTGTATTGATGCGCTCAGAAAACAAACACACCCAATTGATAAAATACTGGTAATAAATAATGGCAGCGCCGATAATACAGAACTATGGTTGCACAGCCAGACGGATATTGAATGGATAACCCAGGAAAATGTAGGCGGCGCCGGCGGATTTTATACGGGCATTAAAACCGCATACGAAAATGGCGGAACATGGATATGGCTTATGGATGATGACGGATACCCCAAAGAAGATGCGCTTGAAATGCTTCTTGAAGGTAATGATGAAGAGCTATGCCTGCGCAATTGTGCAGTTATAAATAAAGAAGATAAAAAAAGTTTTGTTTGGAAAACCAATCATTATGCGAGTTTGAATGATGTAGAAAATCCCGTAATCAAAAATGTAGCGCATCCTTTTAATGGTACGCTTTTGCATCGTAAAATTATTGAACGGGCAGGCTTTCCAAAAGCGAATCTTTTTTTGTGGGGCGATGAAACAGAATATTTTTATCGCATTATCAAAAAAAATAAAATACCATTTTATACCAAAGCCAATAGCATTCATTACCATCCGCCATCGGCATATTCTTATAAAAATGACTGGAATTATGAAACCAACTGGAAAATGTATTTCTATATAAGAAACCGCTTCACCATTTTAAAAACGAAATTCAGTAATAACCAGCCCCTGGCAGTAATGATGTACATTGGTTTTCTAACAATATTTGCAGGAACCATTCTCGTTTTTCAAAAAACAAACAAACTAAAAAAAATGAGTTTCATGCTGTGGCCAATCAAAGATGCAATTACTAATAATTTTAAGGCCAGCCCGTCATTTATTTTGCAAAAAATTTCTTCGCCGGCAATGCAACGGAACCGGCATTATTTTTTTAACCCGATAAAAAATTTAAAAAATTCATTTATACTTTTTTTCAATCCGGATGTAGGCAAATTGAAAAAAGCATAACAATTTCCGAAATTATAAAAGGCAATATTATCTATACACTGAATGGACTATGGCGACCTGATATTATTTTTTGTTTTTCTTATCGTGCTCAGTCTTTTTTTTAAGATGATAAGAAATACTTATGATGATCCCATTTTAAAAAAATATCACCGGTGGGGTTTCTGGGTAAAAATAGTCGGATGCGTTGCATTTTTTATGTACAGTGTGTATGTGTCGCCCGGCGATTCTACCGGCCTTTATCAAAAAGAGGGCAATAATATTTATCACCTCATTTTACAAGACTCACGGCATTTGCAATGGCTTTTTCAAAAAGGAAAATATTTTGATGAAACATTTTTAAAAGACCCGCATAATAGCGGCTATTTCAGGTCTGAAGCCAATTTTATGGTAGTAAGAGTTGTAACGCTTTTGTCGTTTATAACTGCCGGAAGATATGCTGTCATCAGTCTTATATTTGCGTGCATTGCATTTTCCGGCGTTTGGAAATTATTTCTTTTTTTCTACGAACAATATCCTCACTTGCACAAAAAGTTTGCAATTGCCATTTTGTTTTTTCCCACATTTGTTTTTTGGAGCGGCGGTATTTTAAAAGACACACTTTGCGTTGCTTCTCTCGGCTGGATTACTTATGCGCTTTACGAAATTTTTTATAAGAAAAAACGAATCGTGAAAAATGGAATCATATTATTTGTGTTTGGTTATTTGCTGGCTGTTCTAAAAGTGTATATTCTCATTTCTTATGTTCCATTCTTTATGCTATTCATCGTTCTTAAAAATATACAGGGAATAAAAAATAAATTACTGAAATATTTATTGGCTCCGGCTTTAATAGCCGGTTGCATGTATGGGTTTACAAGTGTTCTTAATTCGTTTGATGAAGAGCTTGGCGCTTATGCCGTAAATGATATTACAGCAAGTATGAAACATTTAAATGGCACTATCGAAGCAATGGATGGCAATGAAACAGCCGATTCAAACTTTGACCTTGGCGTTGGGTTTGACGGAACTTTCAATGGCCTTATAAAAGTGGCGCCCGTTGCCATTTTTACAACTTTCTTCCGGCCATTTTTTTGGGAGTCCGATAAAATTTCTCAACTTCTTGCATCGCTGGAAAGCGCTATTCTACTATTTTTTTCCTTATATGTAATTTTTAAATGCAGGATATTTTCTTTTATAAAAATCATATTATACGATCCCTTAATTATGTTTTGCTTTTTATTCTCTTTAGTATTTGCCATGTTTGTGGGAGCCAGCACTTTAAACTTCGGCACATTGGTTCGGTATAAAATTCCCTGCTTGCCTTTTTACACCATTTGTTTATTTCTTATTTATGAAAAAGTAAAAGAAAAATCTGCTAAAAAATCACAGGCAATTTCTTTGGGCTCGCCCAATCGGGAAATAGCATTGTACACTCCAGCCATATAATTGTAATCAATTTTTTATAAAACATTTTTGCGTTTTCATTTCACAGATATTAAGGTTATTTTGCGCACCATAAAATTCAACGAATACCCATGTGTGGAATTGCAGGAACTATTAACGCTGGCTTTTCTTATAAAGATGTAATAGAAAAAATGCATCATCGCGGCCCCGATGAACAGGGTAGTTATCAGCATGGCAATATAAATTTTTTTCATTTAAGGCTTTCTGTTCTTGACATTGCACTTGGCAAACAGCCGATGCATCTTGGCAATAAATACACTATTATTTTTAACGGACAAATTTATAATCATGCAGCAATAAGAAAACAATTTAATTTAAATGGCAGTACTTCTTCGGACACAGAAACATTGCTGCTGTTGTATGAACGATTTGGTATCAAATTTCTCGAATACCTCGATGGAATGTTTGTTTTTATAATTCACGATAAAATAAAAAATGAACTTTTTATTGCAAGAGATCGTGCGGGCGAAAAACCATTTTATTATTATGGCGATGAAAAAAAATTTGTTTTTGCAAGTGAATTGAATTGTCTTAAAAGCATGGTGTCACTTGAAATAAATGATGAAAATTTTTATCAATACTTAAGGCTTGGTTCGTTTTACCGTCAATTTACTCCTTATAAAAATGTAATGGAATTAACTGCAGGAACTTTTATGATAGTTGATTGCAATACATTATCCATCGCACAAACCCGGTGGTGGAACATTAATGATTTTTATAAAAAACAAAACGATGATTCGCTGGAAGAAGCCTTGCAAAAAACCAATGATTATCTTCATTGTTCGGTAAAAAGAAGAATTGAATCGAGCGACCTTGAAGTGGGTTGTTTTTTAAGCGGTGGAATTGATAGTGGAATTGCCACGGCTATTGCCAGCCAATACAATCATAAATTGAAAACATTTACCGTTTCGTTTGACGGAGAATATGATGAAGCGCCGCTTGCAAAGCTGGTTGCCGAAAAATATAAAACGCATCACACTGAAATAAAAATTTCTTTTTTTAATTTGAAAAATGATTTAGAAAAAATTTTGTCAAATTATGGAGAACCTTTTTTCGATAGCTCTGCAATACCCGGTTATTACGTAAGCCGCGAAGCAAAAAAATATGTAACGGTTGTTCTTAATGGCGATGGCGCCGATGAACTGTTTGCGGGCTACCGGCGTTATGTTCCATTTGCACATTACGATTTTTTTAAGAAAAATTATTTGGTAAAAAAAGGCGCTTTGTTTTTTAAAAATACTTTGCCCAGGGCACGCGATAAAAGATCTGCTTACGATTATTTGTACCGGCTTGCTGCGCTTGCTTCCAAATCAAGTATTGATATTTATCTTTCCGCAGGCGTTGATATTTTTGAAGATTTTGAACAAAATATTTTGCAAAATAATTTTGATTATCTTCTGCCTTTAAAAAAAGATTTTGATACAATCGTTGATAGTAATTTAAGCGGACTAAAAAAAATGATGAACCTTGATTTTGATACCAATCTTTTTAGCGATCTGCTTACAAAAATGGACATTGCTACGATGGCTCATTCGCTCGAAGGAAGAAGTGTTTTTTTATCAAAAGAATTATTGGAATATGCGCCTGCGCTCAATGACGGGTACAAAATAAAAAGAAAAACTACCAAATATTTATTGCGAAAGCTGGCAATAAATTATCTTCCCGATGTATTAATCCATCAGCCAAAAAGAGGCTTTGAAATTCCTTTAAAAAGCTGGATTGATAGTGAATTAAAAGAAATGGTTTTTGATTATTTGAACAATTCTCAATGTTTATATAAAAATTTCGTGGCACAAGATTTTGTACAAAATTTACTTTCAAAAAAAATTAATATTGATGGCGAAAAAAGAGCCAAAATTTTATGGACGTTATTATCAATGGAAATCTGGTATAAAAAAGTGTATCAATGTGCGCAAGTGAATTGAAAGGAAAAAAAATTGCAGTTATAGAAAACGGGCTTTTTTCTACCTACACCATGCGTGAAGGCCTTATGATGCGTTTGCTGAGCGAAGGCTGCGAAGTGTATATACTTACGCACATTAATAGCTTTCTTCCGCAGGTAGAAAAAACCGGACTCAAAGTAATAAATATAGGTTCCGGAAATCTTAATCCTGCAAAAGTTACCAGGTATATTTTTAATCTTCGCAAAGCGCTAAAAAAAATAAAACCCGATGTATGCCTCACATTCAGCATCAGGCCTGCTATTTGGGGCAATCTTATCACACGCGAATTAAAAATTCCTACTATTACTAACATTACCGGCGTAGGCCCTTTGTTTATAAGCAAAAATGTGGTGTATCGTACGGCACGTACTTTATACAGGAATGCACTTAGCAAAACCAAAAAAGTTTTTTTTCAGAACTATGATGATATGCATCTTTTTATCGAAAGAAAATTTGTGAAACATTCTGTTGCAGAAAGAATCCCCGGGTCAGGAATTGATTACAATAAATTCAGCCCGATAATTCTAAAAGAAAAAGATCCTGATACATTTATATTTTTATTTATCGGCAGGCTTATAAAAGACAAAGGAATTTTTGAATATGTGAACGCAGCGAGGGCAGTTAAAAAGAAATTTCCCCATACCGCTTTTAATGTGATGGGCCCTTTCTGGACACAAAATTTAAAAAAAAATACAATTACCCGCAAGCAATTACAAAACTGGATTGATGAAGGAGTAATTGATTATCTCGGAGAAAAAAAAGATATAAGGAAATTTATTGCAGAAGCCGATTGTATTGTGCTTCCTTCGTATCGCGAAGGAACTTCCAACACGCTGCTGGAAGCCGCCAGCATGGAAAAGCCGGTGATTGCAAGCAACACAACCGGATGCAAAGAAATTATTTCGAATAATGTAACAGGCTTCCTTTGTCGCGTAAAAGATGAAACCGACCTGGCAAATAAAATGGAAAAAATGATTTGCCTTTCTGAAGAAAGCCGCAAAGAAATGGGCAACCAGGCCAGGCAAAAAATTATTAAAGAATATGATAAGCAAATTGTTATTAACGCTTATTTAAAAGCAATCAAAGAAGCCATTAGGTAAAAAAATAATTGCCTTTGATAGCTATTGTTATTTTTTCATTTCTATTGTGGTAAAAAAATTCCTTCTATTAAAAAAAATTTTTTGAGGCCATTCAACGGCGCCATCTTTTGTGTCTTTTGGCACCCGCTTTGTTAAGCATTTATTTGCAATTAATAAATAATTTAAAACAACCAGCCTGATGTCCATATTAGAATTCAATCAACTTCTTTTAATTAATTCCGATTTCCTGAATCCTTTTGCCATTACGCTTACAAGAGATACAGAAAGCGCCAAAGATCTTGTGCAGGAAACCATGTATAAAGCCATTGCTAATCGCGAAAAGTATAATAATGGCACCAATATAAAAGCGTGGCTTTATACCATTATGCGCAATATTTTTATAAATGATTACCGGAAAAGAACCAGACAACAAACCATCTTCGATGCTACGCACAATGACTTTTTATTAAATTATAATCAGCCCGCTATTTCCAATATGGCCGAAAGTAAATTAAAAATAAAAGAAATTAAAACAACCATTCACCGATTGCCCGGTATTTTTAAAGAGCCTTTTTTATTATATTTTGAAGGTTATAAATACAATGAAATTGCCCAGGCGCTTCGCGAGCCATTGGGAACTATAAAAAGCAGAATTCATTTTGCAAGAAAACTCCTCAAAAAAAGGATCAGTCGTTTTTAATATTTTTTGAAGTTGCTGCTGGTGGACGGTGTGAACACCCTCCACGACAGACGCCTTGTCGCCACCAAACGGCGACAATTTAAATTGCTTCTTTTGTTTGATCGCTATAATTATTATAAAGCTTATCTTTTAGCTTCAATTTAATTATTTGAAAAAAGCAATCGTTATTGGAAGCGGATTTGCAGGATTATCTGCTGCATCTTTTTTAGCAAAATATGGATGGGATGTAACGGTTATTGAAAAACAATCAACGCCCGGAGGCCGCGCCAGGCAATTAAAAGAACAAGGATTTACTTTCGATATGGGGCCAAGTTGGTATTGGATGCCGGATGTGTTTGAAAGATATTTTAAATGCTTTGGGAAAAAAGTTTCCGATTATTATTCTTTACAAAGGCTCGATCCTTCTTATAGAATTATTTGGGAAAATGAAATGATAAATGTTCCCGCTGATTATAATGAATTAAAAAAATTATTTGAAACAATTGAACCGGGAAGCGGGAATAAACTTGACAAATATTTACAACAAGCCGAATATAAATATAAAGTTGGTATCAATAAATTGGTTCAAAAATCCGGGCAATCGTGGAATGAATTTTTAGATGTTGATTTAATAAAAGGCTTGTTTAAGCTGGAAGTTTTTTCTTCAATACAAAAACATATTTATAAAAATTTTAAAAATAAAAAACTCAGGCAATTGCTTGAGTTTCCTGTTTTATTTTTAGGAGCATTGCCAAAAGACACGCCTGCATTGTACAGCTTAATGAATTTTGCTGATATAAAAAGCGGCACGTGGTATCCTGAAAGCGGAATGTACAGTATCGTTGAGGCTATGTATTCACTCGCAAAAGAATTGAACATAAAATTTTATTTTAATGAAAATGTTATTTCTATAATTGCAAAAAAAAATTTGGCAACAGGAATTAAAACTGAAATTTCAGAAAGCAATACAAAAAAAATAAAACATTATGACGCCGATGTGATAATTGCAACTGCTGATTATCATTTCGTAGAAACGCAACTGCTGCCGCAGCAATTAAGAAGTTATAGTGAATCATATTGGAATAACCGGGTGTTGGCGCCATCCTGTTTATTGTATTATATTGGTTTAAATAAAAAATTAAAAAATATAACGCATCATACATTATTTTTTGATGTTGATTTCGAAAAGCATGGTGAAGAAATTTATGTTACCAAACAATGGCCAACTGAACCGCTTTTTTATGTAAGCGCTACATCCCTAACTGATAAAAAGGCAGCGCCTGCGGGTTGTGAAAATTTATTTTTTTTAATACCCGTAGCATCAGGATTGACGGGAGATTCAGAATCATTAAGAGAATTTTATTTTGAAAAAATTATACTACGTTTTGAAAAATTGACGGGTGAAGAAATTAAAAAATCTATTATTTATAAAAAAACTTTCGGGCCTGTAAATTTCGTAAATGATTACAATGCATTTAAAGGAAATGCTTATGGGCTGGCTAATACATTGCTGCAAACCGCAGTGCTTAAGCCTTCGTGCAGGAGTAAGAAAATAAAAAATCTTTTTTATGCAGGCCAGCTTACTGTTCCCGGGCCGGGCGTGCCGCCGGCTTTAATTAGCGGAGAAGTAGTGGCGAAAGAGATAAGGAAACATTTTAATTCTTAAATTGTAAAAAATTATTATAACCACAAACCACAAATTATGATGCACCTATTTCATGAGGTAAGTGGGGCCTGCAGTAAGTTTACTACACATACGTACAGCACTTCATTCAGCAGCGCTATAAAACTTTTGCATAAAGATTTGCGCGCACCTATTTATAATGTTTATGGGTTTGTACGCTTTGCCGATGAAATAGTGGATACCTTTCACCAATATAATAAAGAAGAACTTTTATATGAATTTAAAATTGAAACGTATAAAGCAATTGAAAGAAAAATAAGCCTTAATCCCATCCTCAATAGTTTTCAAAAAACAGTGCATGAATTTGAAATTAAACTATCACTCATAGATGCATTTTTTAAAAGTATGGAGTATGATCTTTATAAAACAATTTATGATGATGCATGCTACAAAGATTATGTGTATGGAAGCGCAGAAGTGGTAGGGCTTATGTGCCTTCATATTTTTTGTGAAAAAGATCACATAAAATATGAGAAGCTGAAACCTTTTGCACAATCACTTGGCGCAGCATTTCAAAAAGTAAATTTTTTAAGAGATGTGAAATCAGATTATCAGCAACTCGAAAGAATTTATTTTCCCGAAGTTAATTTTAGCAATTTTACTTCGGTAAGTAAAAAAAATATTGAAGATGAGATTATGGCCGATTTTAATAATGCTTATGAAGGAATAATACAATTACCACTTGAAGCGAGATTTGGTGTATATGTTGCTTACAAATATTATCTTTCTCTTTTCAAAAAAATTAAGCGCACTCATGCAGAAAAAATTCTTGACAAGCGCATACGGATTCCCAATTATTCTAAAGCCTTGATTGTGGTAAGAGCCGGTGTAAGAAGTCAGCTGAATCTTATTTAATAATTTTTTAAAATAAGTAAAAAATATTTTGACAGAAGTAATTTTGGTTGATGAAAATGATGTGCAAACCGGAACGATGGAAAAGCTGGAAGCCCATGCCCGTGGGGTGTTGCATCGAGCATTTAGTATTTTTATTTTTAATAGCAAAGGAGAATTTTTATTACAGCAGCGTGCTTTTGAAAAATACCATAATGGCGGATTATGGACTAACACTTGTTGCAGCCATCCTTTGCCCGGTGAAAATATTTTAAGCGCTGCAAACAGAAGGCTTATGCAGGAAATGGGAATTAAAACAAAACTTTCTTACCTGTTTAATTTTATTTATAAAGCAGCTTTTGATAATGGATTAACGGAGCATGAATTTGATCATATTTTTACGGGCATATACGATGGAAAAATTAAGATTGATAGCAGCGAAGTGAAAGATTATTGTTTTAAATCACTTAATAATTTACAGGATTCTTTACAAGCCAGCCCACAAAAATATACTGAATGGTTTAAAATTGCTTTGCCTCAAATTATAGAATTTCATAAAGAAAATTTTTAACGCATAAATTAATTGGTTTTTAAAATTGAGCAACATTTAAAATAGTATTTTTGTACAATGCAGATTTTGTTTTTTATAATGATAATGTTAGCCACTTTTTTTACAATGGAAGGTGTTACCTGGCTTACGCATAAATATGTAATGCATGGTTTTTTATGGTACCTGCATGAAGACCATCATAAAAAAGGGCACGGCGTTTTTGAAAAAAATGATGCCTTCTTTCTCATATTTTCCATTCCAAGTATCTTGTGCATTTTATTCGGAACGCTTGATAATAAATACTGGCTGGCTGCAATAGGCGCCGGTATTGCCATGTATGGATTTTCTTATTTTATAGTACATGATGTAATTATTCATCAACGGATAAAATTGTTTACAAGAAGCAATAATTTGTATGTGCGAAGCATTCGTTGGGCGCATAAAATGCATCATAAACATTTGGAAAAAGAAGATGGCGAAAGTTTTGGAATGTTATTGGTTGCAAAAAAATATTGGAACAAAGTAAGAGCCGAAAAAAAAATGATGGCTAAAAATAAAATGGCAACAAACGCCGCAACTTCTTCTCATGTATAATTCGATTTTTAATTTTGTTTAAATAATCTGCTGTTATAAATTTCTTTCTTTCATCCCTGAATTATTTATCTTCATTCGCATTTATTTTTTTTGATAAGTAATTGCCCATGCAATTAAAAAATTACGATTATATTTTTTTGGGCGCAGGCTGTGCATCACTCAGCATCATTATGCGAATGATTGCTTCTCAAAAATTTAATCAAAAAAAAATATTGCTCATTGATAAAGAACCTAAAACAAAAAACGACCGCACCTGGTGCTTTTGGGAGCATCAGCCCGGTTTTTTTGAAGAAATAGTTTATCGCAAATGGGATCAACTTTTATTTAAAACAACGGATGAAACTACTCCTCTGCAAATGGATAACTATGAATATAAAATGATAAGAGGGATTGATTTTTATAACAAATGTTTTTCAGAAATAGCGCAGCACAAAAATATTGATACACTTTATGGTGAAATTTCTTTTGAAGAAATAAAAAATGGATTGACTGAAATAAAAATTAATAATGAATTATTAGTTTACAATGAACACGCAATAATTTTCAATTCAATTTATATTCCCTTAAAAAAAACAAAAGTTACATTCTATCTGCTGCAACATTTTACAGGCTGGATTGTAGAAACTAAAGAAAATGTTTTTACTCCGAAACAAGCTACCATTATGGATTTCAGAGTTCATCAAAATAATGGAACTACTTTCGTGTATGCCTTACCATTAGCTGCTAACCGTGCTTTAATTGAATATACTTTGTTTAGTGAAAATATTTTACCGGAAAATGAATATGACAAAGAATTAAAATTATATTTAAATGAATTTTTGCAAATACATGATTATACTATTTGTGAAAAAGAGTTTGGCATTATTCCCATGACCAATGAAAAGTTTTCTTTTTTTAAAAATGGAATGTATTTTATTGGAACTGCCGGCGGACAAACCAAAGCATCTACGGGCTTTACTTTCAGATTTATACAAAAACAAGCGGATGCAATTGTTGAACAGTTGATTTTAAAAGGAAATCTTTTTAAAAATAAACAAACAAAAAAAAGATTTTTGTTTTACGATAGTACATTGTTACATATTCTTTCTAAAAAAATGATGGAGGGAAAAACAATTTTTTCAATTCTTTTCAAGAAAAATAAAGCATCTGCAATATTTAAATTTCTTGATAATGAAACCACCATTGCAGAAGAAATAAAATTGCTGAAAACACTTCCAAAAAAAATATTTATTAAAGCAGGTTTTAAAGAATTTATAAAAATGATACGAAATATTATTTAAACGTTTTGCTTAAATTACGGTCAATAAATCTGGTTTTTTCTATTTTTGACACATATAAATATTATGACTCCACAGGCAGATGACGCTGAACTTTTACAAAGTTTCAAAGATCCGGCTACCCGGGAAAAAGCATTTACAAGTATTATAAAAAAATACCAGGAAAAATTATATTGGCATATAAGAAGAATGCTGGTGGACCATGATGATACCAATGATGTGTTGCAAAATATGTTTATAAAAGTCTGGAAAGGCCTGGAAAATTTCAGAGAAGACAGCCAGCTATACACGTGGCTCTATCGCATTGCGACAAATGAATCGCTTACTTTTTTAAGTCAACAAAAAAAACGGAGCGCTGTTTCCTTAAGTGATGTAGAAACCGGGCTTAGTAATAAATTAAAAAGCGATTCCAATTTTGATGCAAATAAACTGGAATGGAAACTGCAGCTGGGCATACAAAATCTGCCCGAAAAACAACGGCTCGTTTTTAATCTGAGATATTATGATGAAATGCCCTATGAAGAAATGAGTAAAATACTTGATACGAGCGAAGGCGCGCTGAAAGCCAGCTATCATCATGCGGCAAAAAAAATTGAAGAATTTATATTAAATCATTAAACCGCTTAGCAGTAAAACAGTCTAAACACACGTAATGCAAAATTCACAGGAAATATTAGATGAATTAAAAGCCATCAGCCCGCTCATTGCAGGGCTTGCAAAGACGAATGTGTTTCAAGTTTCTGAAGGATATTTTAATGAATTGCATACAAGAATTACGGATTATGCCATACTTAATAATTCTTCACCGGTAGAAAATATTAATAAAAGAAATGTGCAACAAGTGCCCGAAGGATATTTTGATAATTTAAGTGAATCCATTCTTGCAAAAGTAAAAGCAGCTATTTCTGAAAGTGCAGTTGATGAAATAAAAAACCTGAGCACAGTTTTATATGATTTAAAAAATAAAAATGTTTTCTCAGTTCCGGTTGAATATTTTGATAATTTAAATAATGTTCTTTATAATAAAATAAAAGAACAGTCTGAAAATGCAGAAGAAGAATTGCGAACAATATCACCGCTGTTGTATGCCATAAAAGATGAAAATGTATTTACAATTCCACGAAGATATTTTGCAACTCTTTCTGATGAAATCATTGATAAAATAAATCGCCCGGCTGCTAAAGTGGTTACCATGAAACAAAGAACCTCATGGCTGAAATACGCAGCAGCAGCGGTGGTTGCAGGAATTATTACAGTTACTTCTTTTCAATTATTTAATGGTTCGCATAAAAAGACACCGGTTCCGGATTATGTGGCTGCTTCGCTTAAATATAAAACCGAAGCGGATGTAGATGCAGCGATTGCAAAATTAGATGACGCTGATATTGCCAGGTATCTTGAAAAAAATGGCAACGTGATGGACAATGAAATGCTCATAAATAATACAGATGTTAGCGAAATGCCCAGCCCTACTGATTATTTGATTGATGATAATACTTTGAATGAATATCTTAATAAAATAAATGCTAATGCAAGTAAATTAACTCCGTAACATGAAAAAATATTTACTCATATTAATTGTACTACTTGGTAGTTTATCTTGTTTTAAAGCGCGTGCGCAGGATGGCGAAAAAATTAAGGCATTAAAAATTGCTTTTATTACGCAAAAGCTTCAACTCACTCCTGATGAAGCGCAAAAGTTCTGGCCTATATACGATCAATATGAAAATGAAATTAAAGGCTTGCAATTGGATAGTAAAAACGGTCCTGCTTTAGAAAATGAAGAAAAGTTATTGAACATCCGTAAAAAATATTTAAACTCTTTTGAAAAAGTTTTAGGGCCGCAAAAGACCAATAAGCTCTTTAATGCCGAAAGAGATTTTCGCGAAGTTTTAATTCGCCGGCTTCAAAATCGCAACCAGCAACGGTTGAACCCGCTGCTACATTAAAAACCTTGTTTAAAATATTATTTAAAATGATAATTGGAGAAACTAAAATTTCTCCTATTTTTGTAACTAGGTGTTTTTCATAGGTTAGCAACGGCCGGCCCTTTTTAGGGCAGGCCTTTTTATTAAAAGCGTTTTAAAATTTATAAAAAGGATATTTAATATCGTGATAAAAAAGAAAGGTCCATTTTTCTTTTTCGCCTGATTCCCACCATTGTTTTCTTAGTTCCATAGCGTTGGCGCCATCATAATCATATTTGGCTTTAAACCTGTTTTTCATTTGTTGTAATTGGGGTGCTACATCACCGCCAAAAAAAATTGTTTCATTATTTTCTTTTATCCAAAATACCTGGTGATACGGACTATGCGCATTCGTCATTTCATAATGAATATAATTATCAATTACATTATTGCCTTGTGTAAATTGTAATTGGTTGCTTCCATCGAGGCACGCAAAATCTTCGGGAATGTACGAAGCAGATTTTTTTTCAAAAGCAAAATTCCATTCATTGTGATTGATATAATAGGTTGCATTTTCAAAACTTAATTTTTTTTTACCGGGCATTGCAATGCCGCCTGAATGATCTTTGTGAAGATGAGAGAGAAGCACTTTGGTTACATCGGCAGGTTGTATTCCATGCGAAGAAAGATTTTTATGAATCTGCGTTTGTCCATCACCGTTAGTAAAGCCCAATCCTGTATCTAAAACAATTATATCTTTTGAAGTGATGACTGCGAAAGGCTGAATTTCTACCAATAAACTTCCTTTAGTTCTTTGTTGCAAATCATCTTTATCAAACTGAAATGGGATAAATTTTTTTGTTTGATCAACGGTGAAGGCCCCTTCGCTTAAAGGAATAATTTTCATAAATAAAATTTTACCTGATACATTTTTTAATTAATAAAAACTATCGTAAAACCATTTGCCTGTCTGCATCAAGGCGAATTAAAATAAAAATCAATATTGTAAAAGTTAATAAAGAAGAACCCCCGTAGCTCATTAATGGCAGGGTAATACCAATAACGGGCGCCAACCCTACCGTCATACAAATATTGATGGTAACATGAAAAAATAAAATAGCGGCAACGCTGTAAGCATACACTCTGCTGAAAGTGCTTCGTTGTCGTTCGGCAAGAAAAACAATGCGCAGCATAAATAATAAATATAAAATAATAATGAAGCTGCTTCCCATAAAGCCAAAGTTTTCTCCTACACTTGTAAAAATAAAATCAGTGTGTTGCTCTGGAACAAAGTCTCCCTGCGTTTGTGTTCCTTTTAAAAATCCTTTGCCCAAAAAACCACCGGAACCAATTGCTATTTTTGATTGTTTTACATTATAATTTTCTTTTGCCTTTTTTAATTCTTTTGTTTTTAATTCTTCTTTTTGCTCATTAGGATTTTTTGCATCTGCATTTGCATCAGGAACGTAATCCACGCCGAAAGTATTCATAATTCTTTCTACCTGGTAAGGATGCAATACATGCTTAAAAATATAAGGCACAGCAAAACGCTGAATGCTTACACACAATATCCATAAACCCACAATTACCACTAAAATACTTTTATCGCGTTTTATATTTTTTCGAAAAATATAAATGGACAAAGCGGCAATAGCAGTAAGTATAATTGCCAATGTATTTTTTTCTACTAAAATTGTTGCAACAACAAGCACTGCAAATGAAAATCCAATGATGAGATAAATGGGCGGCAATCCTTCGCGATACATGGGAATAAGAAATGCAAAATAAACCAAAGCCAATCCGGTTTCATTTTGTAAAATTGAAAATGCAGCCGGCGTTAAAATGATTGCCGCAGCAATAAGCTGTGAGCGCGGTTTCTCAAAATTGGTTTCGGGTCTTGATAAATATTTTGCAAGCGCAAGCGCAGTAAATATTTTACACGTTTCTACTGGTTGAAGATTGAAAAAACCCAATGGTATCCATGATTTGGAACCATTAATATCCTTACCAACCACAAATGTCGCCATCATTAAAATTATTCCGAGCACATAGCTTAGATTAGCAGTGGCAGTAAAAAATTTACTATCTGTAACCAAAATAAAAATGGCAACAATTGCCGACATTACGAGAAATAATATTTGCCTGGAATAATTTTTTTTTAAACCAATTATATTTTGAAATATGTTTTCGTTACTATGATATTCAACAGAAAAAATGCACAAGATGCCAATACATACTAAAAGTATATACAACCATGTAGTTGCCCAGTCAATGCCTTTTGATATGCCAGTTTGGTTGCTCATTAAATACGAAAAATAAATTTTATTTTATGAGATGGGTGGTATCAATTCGTTTTTTATTTTCAGGTAAAATGGCTTTCTCATTTTCTTTCACATCATTTTCATTTTTTTTTGGAAGCGAAGTATTCTGTACATTTTTTTGCGGCTCATTTTTTAATTTGTATAATGAATCGGAAACAGCTTCATCATCTTCAATGTCCGAAGTATCTTTTGCAGTTTTTATAAATCCCTTTTCTATATTATCCAAATTATTTTTTGCATTTCTTAATGAATCGCGAATGCGAAGCGCTTCATAAATTCGTTCGGGCATCAGATTTAGTTTGGCAAGCGTTTCTATTTTTGCTTTGCGGTCAGGCTCCGGAATAGAATCTTTTAAATATTGCTCAATCATAAGGCTGGCAATGGGCGCTGATGAATTAGCGCCGAAGCCTGCATTTTCGCATATAACGGCGATGGCTATACGCGGGTTTTCCCTGGGTGCAAACGCTGCAAAAAATGCATGAGATTTTTGTTTTACTCCTTTATAATAATTTTCAACAGTACCAGTTTTTCCACATACTACAATCCCCGGAACCTTAGCCGCAGAGCCGGTTCCCGTTTCCATTACGCCTTGCATGCCATCATGCACCGCATCAAATAAAGTATCCGGGATAGAAAGCGGATGATGTTTTGTTTTAAATGAATCGAGCATGCCATATATATCCCCTCCTTCAATTGAATCAACCAGATGAGGGGTAATGTACCATCCTTTATTTGCCAGGTAGGCCATTTCATTGGCTACCTGCAAAGGTGTTACATTTACTTCGCCCTGGCCAATACTTACCGATTTAAAAGTGCAAAAATTCCAATGCCCCTCGCCATACATTCTATTGTAAGTTCTGGGCGTTGGTATAAGTCCTCCTTTTTCAGTGGGTATATCAATTCCTAATTTATGACCTAAGCCAAATGCATACATATATTTATCCCAAACTTTTAAATTGCTGTCCACGGTTCCATATTCAGGATTGTTAATTACTTTTTGCATTACATTGGCAAAATAAGTATTGCATGAAACTGCAATGGCTCCTTTCAGATTAAAATCTCCCGGATCCAGACAGCCCATTGGCTTGCCACATCCATAAAAAGCGCCTGTGCATAAAAATCTTGTTGAGGTAGTAATCACGCCTTCCTGAAGTCCGATCAATGCTTGTAATGTTTTAAAAGTAGAGCCGGGGGAGTAATAAGCATTTACGGTTCTATTAATCATCGGCAATCGCGGATCTAAGAACAATTCCGAAAAATGTTTTCTTCTTTCGGCGCCTGCTAAAAGCGCGGGGTTGTAAGTAGGGCTGCTTACCATTGCAAGCACTCCGCCTGTTTTAGGATCGAGCGCTACAATGGCTCCTATTTTATTTTCCATTAAATGTTCGCCAAGCATTTGCAAATTAATATCCAGCGAAAGATGTAAATTTTTTCCGGCTATTGCAGCAGTATCATACTTCCCGTTTTCAAACCTGCCGGTTAAACGGTTTTTATTATCTCTTTTCCAAAATTCAATACCTCTTTGGCCCATTAAAACTTTTTCATAACTGCGCTCCAGCCCTGTTCTTCCGGCATAGTCGCCAATTTGATAGCCATCGCTTTCATGATGTTTAATAAAAGAAGAATCTACTTCGGATAAATAACCCAATATATTACCGCCTGCATTATAAGGATAATCGCGGATAGGCCTTTCCTGCAAATAAAATGCTGGAACAAATTTGTACATGCTTTCATTAATTCGTGCAATTTTTTCGGGCGGAAGCAAAGCTTCAAAAACAGATGCACGATAGCTTCGGTTTTTTATAATGGCTGTTACAATTCTTTTTCTAAATTCTGTGGTGTCAATATCAAGAATACGGCAAAGAGCAGCGGTGTCAAGGTTCATCCCTTTTAATTTGGAAGGAGTTACCATAAGATCGTAAATGATCGTATTTCTTAAAATGGCTTTGCCATTTCTATCATACAAAATTCCCCGATCAGGATAAATTACTTTTCTGAATTTTCCTTGTTCATCTGCCATCAAAGAATATTTGGTATTCAAAACCTGGAGGTCTAACAATCGTAAAATAATAAGAAGCGCCATTGCAATAAACATGGCAATAATTATATTTTTACGGGACTGATTGAATGCGGACACAGACTTACAATGATTAAAGGGGGTTGAGAAAGTAAGAACGGAATTTATGCAAAAATAATATGTCTATACCGTATTAGTTCTAAATCTTTGTTTTCTTGCAAATATTAATTCTGTTAGTAAAATTAATAACAGGCTTATTGCAGCAGACACTAAAGTTTTTATAATAAAATAAAAAAAACCGCCCGATTGCAAAGCTTCTAAAAAGAAAAGCAACCCATGATGCAGCAGGGTTAAAATAGCAACATAAGTAAAATAAGGAGCAAAGCCCATGCTTTGAATGGAAGGCTCATTATAATTGCTTTCGGCGCCTTCCTGCGATATAAGTAGGTTGATTAGAAATGGCCGCAGGTAAGCGATGAGCACACATGGCGCTGTATGCAGCCCGTAAGTTTTTGTAAAACAATCCAGGCAAAAGCCTAAAGCAAAAGCCAATATCATTACTGACCGGCGCCCCATTTTAAATGGAAGCCACAGAATAAATAAAAAATAAATGTAAGGAGTTACCAAATGATGCAATGGCGGAATTTGATTGAGTATAAAAACCTGCGCCAATATAAAAAAACAAAACCTGATAATATTTTTTAAAAGGTTACTCATTTATTTTTTTCACACTTTTTAAAAGTTGCTGTGGCTCGTCTTTTTGAAGGTTATTAATAATGTTTACATATTGAAGGTTATAAAAGTTGGCACCAGTTTTTATTTTAATAATATGCGTGCCGGTGCTGTTATCATTCGAAACTTCTATAACAGTTCCAATAAGAAGCCCAAAAGGAAATTTATCAGAAAAGCCACTTGTAATAACACTATCGCCTTTACCAACTCTTACATCTTTGGAAATATCTTTTAATATAACCACATTGGGCTGAACGCCATCCCACACAATGCTTCCGGTTTCACCTGTTTTTTTAAGCTTCGCGCTGATATTGCTTTGGCGATGAAGCATGCTCATTACTACAGAATAGTTTTTGCTTACATCTACAACTGTTCCTACCACATTATTATTAATATCAGTTACACCAAGGTCGCGACTTACACCTTGCAATGAACCGCGATGAAGTTGTAAATAATTATTGGGTTGGCTTACAGAATTGCCCACCACTTTTGCAGGCATGTATAAATATTTTCTTTTATGAAAAAGTGTATCAATTTTTAAAGTGTCAATGGCAAGTTTGGTAGTGGTATCAGGCATTTCATAATCCTGTTTTAATTTATTGTACAAAGCAGCATTTGCTTTTACAAGAGAATCATTTGTTTTTTTTAATTTAAAATAATATTCAACACCATTGTATTGGATGTTGATCTTTCCGGTAATTTCTCCGGCAACTGAAGAATAAGCGGTGTGTTGAAAACGATTATAGGTGAAAAGCATATACAACGATACGCCCATTAAAAATAAAAAGAAAATGAAATTAAAATAGATGCGGATAAAAAGAAAAATATTTCGCATAAAGATTTTTCTATTTCAATAATTATCGGAGAAAATTTAAAAAAGTTTATTGAAAGAATACGGTTTTTGATTGAAGTTATTCCAAGTCCTCCCTTCGGGAGGATTTAGGTGGGCCGTTATCTCATTACAAAAGGATAGCGATCATAATGCTTTAATGCAAGCCCCGTTCCCCGCACCACACTTTTTAAAGGATCATCAGCAACATGCACTGGCAATTTAATTTTTGCTGCAAGTCTTTTATCAAGTCCTCTCAATAAAGCCCCGCCGCCAGTTAAGTACAATCCTCTGCGATATATGTCCGACGCCAGTTCTGGCGGAGTTGTTTCCAAAGCTTTTAAAATTCCTTCTTCAATTTTAAAAATAGATTTATCCAATGCTTCGGCAATTTCCTGGTAGCTTACCATTATTTGTTTGGGAATACCGGTAACCAAATCTCTTCCGTTTACAGGCATATCTTCCGGCGGATTATCAATATCTTTCATGGCTGCGCCAATCTGAATTTTTATTTGTTCGGCCGTGCGTTCTCCAATTAATAAACTATGATAACGGCGAAGCGCTTCCATTATATCACCTGTAAATTCATCACCCGCAATGCGAATGGATTGATCGCAAACAATACCTGCCAGTGCAATTACCGTAATTCCTGTAGTGCCACCGCCAATATCAATGATCATATTTCCTACAGGTTCTTCCACATCAATTCCAATTCCGAGCGCAGCCGCCATTGGTTCATGAAGCAAATACACTTCCTTGGCGCCTGCTTGTTCGGCGCTATCTCTTACTGCACGTTTTTCTACTTCTGTAATGCTGCTCGGTATGCAAATCATCATGCGCCAGCTTGGTGGGAACAATGGTTTTTTGGGATAAATTTTTTTAATCATTTCCCTAATCATTAATTCTGCAGCGTTGAAATCCGCTATCACACCGTCTTTCAGCGGCCGAACGGTTCTGATGCTTTCGTGGGTTTTTTCATGCATCATCAATGCTTTTTTGCCCACAGCCAATATATTTTTCGGATTGTTTCTGTCAAGCGCAACAATGGATGGCTCATTCACCACCACTACATCATTATGAATTATCAATGTATTTGCCGTTCCAAGATCAATGGCTATTTCCTGTGTAAAAAAATTAAAAAGACCCATGTTTTAACGAGATATTGAAAAATTATTAATGGATGCAAAGTTGTAGGAAATAATTTGAAATAACAATTGTAAAACCGATTTAGATTCCACAATTTTTTTTAACCGAAATTAATGTCCTGCTTTGTTTCATAAACGCATAAAACTTTAGTTTATGCGAAATTTCAGGATAAAAAAATTTATAAACACTATTGAGTTAAAAAAAGAAAAGCTCATATTTTTCTTTTCTGAAAAAAAATATTTTCATTCAATAAATTCATAACCGATATCTTTTCGATAATACATTCCTTCAAAATGTATTTGATTTAAAATTTCTTTTGAAAGTTCAATAGCTTCTGCAAGCGAATCGGCGAGTGAAGAAACTGCGAGTACACGTCCACCGTTAGTAACCACATCATCACCTTGCTGTTTAGTGCCGGCATGAAAAACCATAACGCCGCCATTGGAATCAATGTGTTTTATAGCTTCAGTATTTTCGAGATAACCAAAGTCAATGGGAAATCCTTTTTCATAAGCAGCCGGGTATCCTTCGCTCACTGCAACAATAGTGGCAGCTACTTTTTCATCAATAATTATTTTTTCTTTATGTAATTTATTTTCTTCCATTGCTATCAGTAATTCTACCAAATCATTTTTTAAGCGAAGTAAAACCACTTCTGTTTCGGGATCGCCCATCCGGCAATTGTATTCTATTACGTGAGGTTCATCATCTACTTTTATTAATCCGAAAAAAATAAAACCTTTGTAATCTATTTTTTCTTCGTGCAGTCCTTTTATGGTTGGCTCTATAATTTTTTTAATAACTTTTTCCAGAAAAATTTCTGAAGCAAATGGCACAGGGCTTATAGCGCCCATCCCGCCTGTGTTTGGGCCTTCATCTCCTTCAAATATTTTTTTATAATCTTTCGCTTCCGGAAAAAGCGTATATGCATCACCGTTAGTAAGTACAAAAACGCTTAATTCAATTCCACTGAGAAATTGTTCTACAACTACTTTTTTTCCTGCATCTCCGAATTTTGATTTTTGAATCATCCATTCATATTCTCCCAAGGCTTCAACAGTGTTGTTGCAAATAATAACTCCTTTTCCAGCAGCAAGTCCGTCTGCTTTTAATACAATAGGCATCGGATGATTTTTTATATATTCAAGACCATCTTCATAAGAAGCAGTATCAAATTCTTCATACTGTGCAGTGGGAATATGATGCCGTTGCATAAAAGCTTTTGCAAAAGCTTTACTTCCTTCAAGCCTTGCACCGCTTGCGGATGGGCCGGTAATAATTATATGATTTATTTGTTTATCATTTTTAAAAAAATCATAAATGCCTTTTACCAATGGTTCTTCGGGGCCAACAACAACGAGGTCAATTTTTTTATCAATGCATAATTTTTTTATAGAATCAAAATCGGTAACAGCAATATCAATGTTTTCGCCAAACTGTGCTGTGCCTGCATTTCCGGGCGCAATAAATAATTGTGTGCACAATTTGCTTTGGTGTATTTTCCAGCAAAAAGCATGTGCTCTGCCATCTGCGCCGAGAATAAGTATTTTCAAAAAGAATGATTTTAATTTTACGGAAAAGAGTGCGCAAGTTAGGAATTACAATTTTTAATTCATTACCATTTAAAAAGATTTAATATTACTTGATTTATTTTTTATAAATTGAATTTTCGTATTTAAAATTTATCTGTATTTTACAAAATATTAAAACTGCTTTTTAATTTTCTTTAAAAATTTATTCAATTATGCAAGACCAAACGATTCATCCTGCGGATATAGAAGAATTAGGAAAGGGCAAGCATCCGAGAGGTTTGTATGTTTTATTTTTTACCGAAATGTGGGAACGTTTTGGTTATTATTTAATGATCGGTATTTTTCTTTTGTATTTAAAAGATACGGTTGGTCATGGAGGTCGGGGGCTGGATAACGCAGCAGCAATTAGTATAGTTGGCACTTATGTAGCGCTTATTTATTTAACACCATTTATCGGAGGTTTGATTGCAGACCGGTATTTAGGTTATATAAAATCAATTTTTTTAGGTGGCACTTTATTGGCAATTGGATATTTTTTAATTGCCTTAAATGGCAGCAACCTTATTATGTATCTGGGTCTAACCTCTGCAATAATTGGTAATGGTTTTTTTAAGCCCAACATCAGCACCTTGTTGGGTAATATTTACAATCGTCCGGATTTGAAACCAAAAAAAGATGTTGCTTATAATATTTTTTATATGGGCATTAATATAGGTGCATTTGTATGCAATTTTGTTGCTGCATATTTACGTAATAAATATCAGGATCACAATGGATGGGGGATTGCTTTTTCTGCTGCTGGTTTTGGAATGGTGTTAGGATTAATTTGGTTTGCCTTCGGATTAAAACATGTAAAGCATGCCGATGTAATAAAGCCCGTACAAAAAGAAGATATGCCAATTTCCAAAATTGGATTGTATGTTTTTTTACCTGCAATCATTGCAGGAGCTATCGGTTGGTTTTTACCTCAAGAAGTTTATAAATATACAGGATGGTGGTTCAAGCAAGGAATCGATTTTTTAGGAGCTCAGTCTAATGATGCCTTCATTTTCGCCTGCATTCCCATTATAATTTTTTATTTCAACCTTTGGTATCGTGCAAAAGGATTTGATAAAAAACGAATCAGCACTTTATTAATACTCTTTGGCGTTTCAATAATTTTTTGGAACATTTATAATCAAAACTCCACCGCATTAACTATCTGGGCGCAAACATATACAGATCGTGAAGCGCCGAAATTTATTCAGCCCGTATTAAAACCATTTCACTTTTTAGAAACAGTAAATACAAAACCTACAGAAGTACCGGTAGTAGATAATCAATTTCGGGCAGTGGCAGACGCAAGCGGAAAAATAATGACCAAACAAGGAACTGATTTATATTTTCAAAATTTACCAAAAGATAAATATCCGCCGCCTGGAAAAGATTTAAAACTTATGTCAACAGAAATATATCAATCTATCAATCCATTTTGGATAATTGTTTTAACGCCGCTGGTCGTTGGCTTTTTCGGATTTCTAAAAGCAAGAGGCAAAGAAATGTCCACGCCAAGCAAGTTTGCATGGGGCACTTTAATAGCGGGCCTATCTTCAGTTGTAATGATTCTTGCCTGCGTATCAACAAATATTTACATAGACAAAGTATCGAGTTGGTGGATATTTACCAGCTATGGTGTTTTTACCATAAGCGAATTGTTTGTAAGTCCTGTGGGTTTATCGCTTACATCGAAAGTGGCTCCGCGAAGATTAACTGCATTGATGATGGGAGGATGGTTTATCACAACATCTTTGGG
>JAICZH010000138.1 GCA_025933775.1 Chitinophagaceae bacterium | reverse complement strand
GCATCAATAATGCGAACGGCGCCATAGCCGCCACGTCCCAGCATAATTGCATTTATAGAATCATCATCAATCATGCTTTGAAAATCTTTGGTTCTTAATTCATCATTGCCGGCAAAAGTAAAATTCCGGCAACTAACGGTGTCGCCTATACGCAATTGAAAACCCCATTCCTTCATTTTAGTAACCGCCGGCTGAATGTCTTCCAAAGTGATATAACCGGAAGGGCATGTAATGCCGATAATGTCTCCTTTTTTTAAATAAAGTGGAATTTTTGAAATAGCATTTTCATCATAATCTTTATAATTTTTTTTGTTGATAACATTACCTTTTGCCATTTCGGTTAATGATGCAGTTAGCGGCACTATTGACGAAAGAAAATTTTTGCGGTTCATAAATTCATCCTGAGGTTTTATTAAAATTATAATTCAAAGCCCATTCTTCTTTATTGGTCGGCGACCAACAAAGGCTGCCACCCCTGTCTTCAACGCTTGTGTGTATTGACGAATATCAAATGTATAATAATACGGTGCTTTATGCGCTACATTTTTTTTTGTTTCATTAAGCCTTTTTACAATTCCTGTTGCCATAATTTTTCTTTGAAAATTTCTTCTGTCTAATTTTTTATGTAAAATCGTTTCATATAATTTCTGCAATTCAGGCATCGTAAATTTTTTTGCCAGCAAATTAAAACCGACGGGATAAAAATTTAATTGCATTCGCAAATTTTTCAATGCTTCATTAAAAATATTCCGGTGATCCAAAATCATTTCCGGCAGCTTATTTATATTGAACCATTCGCACGATTTTGAAATGTTGTCGGCAACAGGAATTACTTTGGTAAAGTCAACCAAAGCATAATAGCCAACCGTAATAAACCTTTCAAACATCCAACTGTTCTCAATTTTGGCTCCTGCATTTTTTAAAAATTGCTGATTCATTTTTTTGGTAGAACGCTCCGGATCACTGAAGGCATGAAACTGTTGCAGGTATATTTTATCAAGACCGGTTCTTTGTTTCAAAATTCGTTTTGCAGCTTCGTCCATCAATTCTTTTTTTAAAATAAATCCACCGGGTAATGCCCATTTTTGTGCATAAGCCGCATGAAGCAACAATACTTTTAATTCATTATCATGAAATCCAAAAATTACACAATCCACAGAAATGTGCCGGAGAAATTTTTTATGACCGTATAAATAATGATCCTTTATTTCTTTTTCCAAAGTCATTCAATAAAAATAAACAATAAAAAATACTCAACGAAAAGTATAATATTAAAAAATAAATTTTACATTGTGTCATAATAACGCAATGAACAAATAAACTCTATCAACATGAAAAAAATAATTACGTATTTGCTCGCTATGTTAATAGCTTATCAGCTTTCAGCTCAAACTAATAATTGGGCAAAAGCCAAATCCATAGTAGCTAAAATGACATTGGAAGAAAAGGCAAAATTTGTTGTAGGCAATGGGCTTCGCATTCCGGGAATGAAGCAGCAAGCCCCTGTTGGAGAAACACAAGAGAAAGTTCCCGGCGCTTCCGGCTCTACTTTCGCTATCCCCCGCCTTGGCGTTCCTTCTATGGTGGTTTCCGATGGGCCGGCAGGCTTAAGAATTAGTCCTTTTCGCAAAGGTGATAGTTCCAAATCATATTATGCAACAGCTTGGCCTGTTGCCACTTTGCTCGCTTGTACGTGGGATACAGCGTTAGTAAAAAAAATGGGCATTGCTTTTGGAAGTGAAGTGCACGATTACGGTGTTGATATTGTTTTAGGACCTGCATTAAACATTCATCGCAATCCTTTGGGCGGAAGAAATTTTGAATATTTTTCTGAAGACCCGGTTATTGCAGGCAATATTACTGCGGCTCTTGTAAATGGAATTGAATCGAATGGAGTGGGCACTTCTATAAAACATTTTGCGGCAAACAACCAGGAAACAAATCGCAACACGATCAATACAATTATGAGTGAAAGAGCCTTAAGAGAAATTTATTTAAAAGGATTTGAAATTGCCGTAAAAAAATCGCAACCGTGGACGGTAATGAGCTCTTACAATAAAATAAACGGAACTTATACATCGCAGAATTATGATTTGCTTACAACTATTTTAAGAAACGAATGGGGCTTCAAAGGTTTTGTAATGAGCGATTGGTTTGGCGGCAGAGATGCAGTGGCACAAATGAAAGCAGGCAATGACTTGCTGATGCCGGGAACACCGCAACAAACGAAAGCAATATTAGATGCAGTAAAAAACGGAACCCTTGATGAAAAAATTCTGGATGAAAATTGCGTAAGGATTTTAAACATTTTGTTTATGAGTCCTGCTTATAAAAATTATAAATTTTCTGATAAGCCTGATCTAAAAAAGGATGCAGCAATTTCACGCACAACAGCCGAAGAAGGAATGGTGTTATTAAAAAATAATGATAATGCATTGCCATTCAAAAAAAATATGCACCAAGTTGCATTGTTTGGAATTAACGGCTACGAGCTTATTACAGGCGGCACGGGAAGCGGCAGTGTAAACAAAGCATATACCGTTTCGTTACTGCAAGGATTAAATAATGCAAATTATTCTGTTGATGAAAATTTAAAAGATGTTTATACAAATTATCTAAATGAAGAAAAAAAGAAACGTCCGAAAAAAAGTTTTATCCAGGAATTTATGAATCCAACACCACCCATTCCTGAATATGCAATAGAAAATGATGTAGTTAATAAAGAAGCAGCTTCAACAGATATTGCAATCATTTCAATTGGCAGAAACGCAGGCGAAGGAAGCGACAGAAAATTAAAAAATGATTTTTATTTATCCGACACAGAAAAAATATTAATAAAAAATGTAGCCGATGCTTTTCATGCAAAAAATAAAAAAGTAATTGTTGTATTAAACATTGGTGGCGTAATTGAAGTGGCGAGTTGGAGAGATGAAGCAGATGCGATTTTGCTTGCATGGCAGCCCGGCCTCGAAGGTGGAAATGCCATTACAAATTTATTGAGCGGCAAAGTAAATCCATCAGGAAAATTGGCAACTACTTTTCCGATGAATTATGAAGATGAGCCTTCGGCAAAAAATTTTCCGGGAAAAGAATTTCCAGAACAAGCCACCACAGGGCTTTTCGGAAGAAAAGAAATCCCGGCAGAAGTTACGTATGATGAAGGAATTTACGTAGGTTACCGGTATTTTAATTCGTATCATGTAAAGCCTGCTTATGAATTTGGATATGGATTAAGCTATACCAATTTTTCATTCAATAATCTTACATTAAGTTCCAAACAATTTAATGGAAAAATTTCCGCATCAGTTACAATTAAAAATACAGGCAAAGTAGCAGGTAAAGAAGTAGTGCAACTTTATATAACTGCTCCTTCATCAAAACTTAATAAGCCTTCCGAAGAATTAAAAGCTTTTGCAAAAACAAAATTGTTGCAACCCGGCGAAAGTGAAACCATTCATTTTATTATTTATCCAAAAGACCTGGCATCTTTTGAAACGCAGCGTACATCATGGATTGCAGATGCCGGAAAATATACCATTAAAATCGGCGCATCAAGTGAAGACATAAAGCAAAGCGCAACTTTTAATTTATCAAAAGAAATTATTGTTGAAAAAGATCATAATGTATTGAAGCCGCAGGTGGAGATTAATGAGTTTACTGGAAAATAATTTGGTGACCAGATTTATTTGTTTTTCTGTAGTCACTATTCTTAATAATTTTATATTGTAAATTTGGATAAACGTTTTATATGAAAGCAAAATTAAAATTTACCGCAGTTTTTGAAGAAGCAGAAGAAGGAGGATACGTTGCTTTCATTGAAGAATTACCGGGTGTGAATACGCAGGGAGAAACTTTAGATGAAGCAAAAATAAATTTACTGGATGCTTTGGAATTGCTTATGGATACTCAAAGAAAGCTTAGTCAAAAAAATCAGGTAAATAAAAATGTGATAAAAGAACCGTTGCACTTTGCTTCATGAAGACAACAAATTTTATTAAATTTTTAAACTGACAAAATTGTTTATTAATACGCGAAGGCAGCAATCATTCCATTTTTCAAAACCAGAGCAATAAAAATATCTTCTGTTCCTCGTCACAAAGAAATAAAAAATAATCTTGTGAGAAAGATTTGCAGGGATTTAGAAATTCCTCTACCTAATAATTTTCAATAGAAAATTAAGTCTAATCAGAAACACTTATATATAGTTCTTTGCCTAAGTCGAATAATAACCAATTATATTTTTTACAAAGCTTTATAACTTCTGCAAGTGGTTCATCGGTAAACTTAACATCTACCATTACAAATTTTTCAATCACTTCATCTTCGCTAAGATAAAAATCTAAAATCCCATTATCAGAAATTACTGTACAATTTCCATTTGCCTCCCATTTAACCTTTCTATAAGTTGAATTTATTTTATTCTGAAAATCTTTTGTTGAACTAAAAAGTAATATCAAATCTTTATTAGCAAGATTGATTTTTGTTTTTGAATTGACGAGAAAAAAAGTTGAACTTATAATATTATTCATATAAATTATTCGTTATCATTTTTTGAATTAAAAATTTTTTCCCAAAGTTTTTTATAAACATCATTTGAAAGATAATATGCATTGGGATGTGGCAAGTTGTAAAAATTAAACTTCATTAAAGAACCTTTGTATGCTTTATTAGAATTACCCTCAATTCTAATTGAGCCACTACATTCAAAATCAGTTTTAAAATATTTTTTTAGATATTTTATATTCCCAGTACCCAATGACAAAATCCAAGGCGGTTGAATATAATCTATGTATTCTTTAATAATCGGCAAGCAAAGATTAAAATCATTAGACGAAAGGTCGTTTGCTTTGGGGCTTCTAAAAAAGCAAAAGTTTGAATAATTAAAATTGACTTCTTCAATATTTATATGGAAATACGTTTCCAAATAAGATTTACTTCTTTTAATAAATGGATATGTTTTTACATCATTCCCATTAGGCATGATTTTACTAATCTCATAATTTTTTTCATTGCCACCCCAATTAATTCCTAAAATCAATCCCTTATTTTTTTGGATTGGTGTAGCTCATAATGCATAATTCCATTCTGCATTTGCTTTCT
>JAICZH010000120.1 GCA_025933775.1 Chitinophagaceae bacterium | reverse complement strand
CCAATCGTTTCTTACGCGGAATGGTGAAAGGCCTTATGGGCACAATGCTGAAAGCAGGCACAGGAAAAATTTCTTTAGATGAATTTGCGGCAATTGTAAAAAATAAAAATAGCAGCCACGCAGATTTTTCAGTTCCTTCCCGTGGACTTTTTTTAATTGAAGTAAATTATTCATCTTAAATTAATTTGTTATTAGGCGTGCCGGCTCAGATATGCAGCGGGGCTTTGCGCATGGCGTATCTGTGCCATTGAATACTTTATCATTACCGGCAAATATATATTTCCTACTCCTAAATATAAGAAATACTAAAAGTTCAAAATTAATCCTCGTTGCAAATGAGGGATTAGAAGGTTTATCTACTCTTTTAGCTGACGCGTTTTCAACTCATGCATTTAACATTTCATTGTTTTACTTAACCATTAAAATACTATCTCATATTCAGAACAATTTTTAAACAATTAAAAATTACAATTATGAAAAAAATTATTACACTTCTTTTTTGTATGGGAATATTTGCTACATCATTTGCTCAATACAACCACGGGCAAAATGATAGAAATGATAACTACGTTTATAACCGCCACGATCGTTTTAACAATGGAGATCTCTACGGAAAAGATAAATCCTATCAAATTGATAAAATTAATCGCGAATTTGATTATAAAATAAACTCAATTGAAAATGACTGGTCGCTGAGCCGTCATCAAAAAAAAGTAGCTATAAAAACTTTGCAAAAAGAAAGAAAGCAAAAAATAAAAATGCTCAATGCAAAATTTTACGATCGCAATGGAGATTACGATACTCATTGGCAGAAATAAATTCCTGTCCTGTTAATCTCTGAAAACGCCCAAAGCCCCGCTCACGGGGCTTTTTTAATTGAATGGCTTCTTTATTTATTTTTTATTTTAAAATAAATCACTCTATCAATATTTATTCATTCTTTGCACCATCTTTGCTATTCAGTAGCAGTTGCGAAAAAATTTTGTAATTTATTTTTTTTTTTTGAAATAATTAAAAACGCGTATGTATTTTAAAAAATCCCGTGAATATTTTATTACCAAAAAAATTGATCAGTTTTTTATAGAATTAAATAATGCATTACAATTTGTATGGCGTTTTTTTAAAGAAGTTTTTAAACCTCCTTACGAAGCCAGGGAAATTATACGCCAATGCTACCAGGTGGGTTACAAATCACTTTTCTTAATTACGCTTACAGGATTTATTACCGGCCTTGTTTTTACCAAACAATCGCGGCCATCTTTATCGCAGTTTGGCGCATCATCGTGGTTGCCGTCTTTGGTTGCCATTGCCATTATAAGAGCGCTGGCTGCTTTGGTAACCGCATTGATTTGTGCAGGAAAAGTAGGTTCTAACATCGGCGCAGAGTTAGGCTCCATGAAGGTTACCGAGCAAATAGACGCTATGGAAGTTTCGGCAGTAAATCCTTTTAAATTTTTAGTGGTAAGCCGTGTATTGGCTACCACGCTTATGGTTCCGATGCTGATGTGTTACAGCGGATTTGTGGCCATGCTCGGCGCTTATTTAAATGTGCATCACAATGAACTCACCAGTTTTATTTCTTTCTTTCAGGCAGCGTTTGATAAAATTTCTTTTCTTGATATTTTTTCTTCTTTAATAAAAAGTATTGTGTATGGATTTACCATCGGCATGGTGGCATGCTACAAAGGCTTTCATGCCAGCAATGGAACAGAAGGCGTGGGAAGAGCAGCCAACTCATCGGTTGTTCTTTCTATGTTTTTAATTTTTATTGAAGAAATATTAATTGTTCAAATTACCAACAGCTACAGAACATAAATGGAACCTGAAAATAAAAACGAGGATCATAGTTTAATAATTTCTATTAAAGATTTATATAAATCTTTTGGAAGCAACGAAGTATTGTGCGGAGTAAGCCTCGATGTATTTAACAAAGAAAATGTAGTAGTGCTGGGCAGATCGGGAACGGGCAAATCTGTACTGATAAAAATTGTATGCGGATTATTAAAACCCGATAGCGGTACCGTAAATGTTTTAGGTAAAGAAGTTGAAAAATTAAATGATAAAGAATTAAGAGAACTTCGCCTGCAGGTAGGCTTTTCTTTTCAGAGCAGCGCTTTATATGATAGCATGACGGTAAGAGAAAATTTAGCTTTTCCATTGGTGCGCAATGCGAGGCATTTATCAAGAAAAGAAGTGAAAAAAGAAATTGAATCGGTATTGAATGATGTGGGTTTATCACAAACGATTAATCAAATGCCATCAGAACTTTCGGGCGGCCAAAGAAAAAGAATTGGTATTGCGCGCACATTAATTCTTCGGCCCAAAATAATGTTGTATGATGAGCCAACATCAGGGCTTGACCCGATTACAAGCATCGAGATCAACAAGCTGATTAATCTGGTGCGGCATAAATTCAATACTACCTCAATAATAATTACACATGACCTTACGTGTGCAAAAAGCACCGGCGATAAAATTGCTATGATGGTTGACGGAAAGTTTATAAAGCAAGGTACTTTTGATGAAGTTTTTAGCAGCAATGATGAAAGGATACAAAATTTTTATAAGTATAATTTTATAAATAAATAATTTTTTGGTTCAACATTTGAAACATTCATTTTATAAAAAATAAAAATATGCAGGGTAAATCTACCGGAGGTTCAAGAGCCGTAATCGTTGGGATATTTGTTTTTATTGGCGTGGCTATTTTTATTGTTACCATCCTTACGCTTGGCTCACAACATAAAACTTTTGCAAAATCTATTACTGTAAAATCTTTTTTTGATAATGTAAACGGACTTCAGAAAGGAAATAATATTTGGTTTTCCGGAGTAAGAGTAGGCATTATAAGAAATGTAAGCCTGCGCCAAAACGGAACTGTAGAA
Source organism: Chitinophagaceae bacterium (assembly GCA_025933775.1). Taxonomy (GTDB): domain Bacteria; phylum Bacteroidota; class Bacteroidia; order Chitinophagales; family Chitinophagaceae; genus Ginsengibacter. The sequence continues at coordinate 4,478 of JAICZH010000120.1, read as the reverse complement.
GTAGATATGAGCATTGAAGATGAATCGGTAAAATTTATTCCATACGATGTAAAAGCCAAATTGAGTACAGACGGATTAATCGGCAATAAAATAATTGAGATATACGGCGGCACGCCCAATGCTGCAAAGATTAAAGAAGGCGATATTATAAATGCTGAAAAATTATTAAGCACCGAAGCAATGATGAGCACACTTTCAAAAAATAATGATAACCTGTTTGCCATCACCAGCGATTTTAAAATAATAAGCAACCGGCTGGCTCAGGGAAAAGGAACGCTTGGAAAATTATTAACCGATGAAACCATGATGGATGAACTAAACGCCACTACCGGCATTTTGAAAAAAGCGGCTCAAAACCTGCAACAGCTATCTACTAACGTGGACGCATACACGAAAAAACTGAATGATAAAGGAACACTTGCAAACGACCTCGTAACCGACACCGTTATTTTTAACAAACTAAGAGCAACTGTTTCCCGGTTGCAAAATGTGGCAGATTCATCACAACGCATCATTGCTAATTTTAAAACTACAGGCGATATTATTAATACCGGGTTAAAAGATAAAAATACGCCAGCCGGCATGTTGCTCAATGATGCTTCATCTGCCGCAACAATAAAAATCACTTTGCAAAATTTACAATCCGCCAGCAAAAAATTAGATGAAGACCTTGAGGCCGTTCAGCATAATTTTTTATTGAGAAGATTTTTTAAGAAGAAAGCAAAAGAAGAGCAAAGAGTAGTTTTAGATACGGTGGTTACTAAATAACATTTTCTTTTGGCGGCAAATCAAAAGCTTTTGCTTCATGCTCAAAATGGCCTTTGTGAGAGCCATCGCAAAAGGGTTTATTTTGAGAAAGACCGCACCGGCAAATAGAAATTCGCTCCCTCCCGCCAAGCCCATACACGTTTCCATCAATATCCACCATTTCAAAATCACCTTCTATTTTTAGCGAGCCGTTGCTTTTTACAATAATTTTTGTGGAAGCCATTTTATTTATAATTAACGGCAAAAATACCGAAATTAATGTGGTATGTCTTTTGAGTAACCATAATAGAAACTATAATTGCCGGCGAATCATTAATCTCTTTTACATTAAATTCATACACACTCAAAATTGACCCGATTTTTTAAATACACCCTCAAAGGCTTTGCAATAGTATTGTGCATTTTATTTATTTTATACATTATTGCAGTGGTGTATATTTCGGTAAATAAAAAATCAATCATAAAAGAAGTTACTGCCCAAATCGGTAAAAAAATAAATGGCAATGTTTCTATCGGCGATGTGGAGTTAAGTTTTTTCAGAAGCTTTCCTAAAGCCGCAGTATTACTGCATCATGTTTTGGTTACCGATACGATGTTTGCTACCCATCATCATCCCTTTTTTAAAGCAGATGAAGTATATATAAATTTCGGTATCATTAATCTTATTGAAAAAAAACCTTCCGTGGCTGGAATAAAAATTCACAAAGGCGCCTTTTATTTATTTACCGCCAGCAGCGGTTATACCAATACCTATTTATTAAAACCAAAAAATAATACGTCGCAAAACAATACTTCAGTTTCTCATCAGGCCAACCAATTAAAATCAATTGAATTAAATGACGTACAAATAACGCTTGACGACAGAAGGAAAAATAAATTGTACGACGGCGTAGTGAATAATTTAAAAGTAAAATTAAAAGATGACTCCGCTAAAACGCTGTTTTATGCAAAGGGAAATATATTGGTGAACAGCCTTGCATTTAAACTATCGGCAGGCAGCTTTATCAAAAGAAAAATATTTAAAGGAAATTTTAATTTCAGCGTTGATAAAAAATTACAGCAATTACAATTCGACAGCATTGATATAAATTTTGAAGATCATCCGTTTAACATTTCGGGCCAATTTGCACTAACACAACCTGACCCGCAGTTTAGCCTCCGAATACACACCCGGCGCATATCGTACGACTTTGCAAAATCTTTATTAACCGAAAAAATTGATAGCGGCATTTCAATTGTAAGTCTCGATACAAAATTAGACGCCGATGCAAACATTAGCGGCCCGTTGAATGGAGGCGACCCTTTAATACATGTAACATGGAAAGTTTCCGGCGCCCATTTAATTACCCCGTTTCTTAATTTTGATAATGCATCTTTCTCCGGTTACTACACCGATGAAGTAGTGGCCGGGCGGCCTCGCCGCGATCCCAATTCAAAAATAAATATCAATAATTTTTCAGCCACATGGCACGGATTTCCGGTCGCTTCTGATAATATTGAAATACTCAATTTATACAAGCCGTTATTAATTTGCGATCTTTCTGCAAATTTTCCGCTTGGTAAGCTAAATGAACTCATCAATAGCGACGCTATACAATTGCAATCCGGCGATGGTGCTATTCATCTCACTTATAAAGGGCCTATTGAAAAAAATAATAACGCCAATTCTTTTATAAACGGAACAGTATCGTTTAAAAACGGAACTATTTTATATGCGCCTCGAAATGTAGAATTAAAAAATGTAAATGGAAAACTGGAATTTAAAAATTCGGATGTGATGGTTGAAAATTTGCAATGCGAAGTATTGAACAATAAAATAATTATGAATGGCTATGGAAAAAATTTGCTCACCCTTATCAATACCGAGCCAAACAAAGCCGCTGTTGACTGGAACATTTATTCTCCTTCATTAAACCTGGGTTCCTTTATTTATTTATTAAAATCAGAAACTAAAACTTCCCATAATGCATCATCAAAAAAAATGAATTCCATTTCTTCGAATATTGATGATGTTTTGAACAAAGGCGTTTTGCGTGTGAACCTAAAAACTCCGCGTTTGATTTATAAAAAATTTACGGCCACCAACATTAATGCAAATATTACTTTACTCCAAAATGCTTACCAGATCAACAACGTAGGCATGGATAATGCAGGCGGCCATGTTAACATGGTTGGCTCTTTGATTACCAGTAAAGACAATTATCACGAAGCCAAAATAAACGCATCATTAAGTAATGTGGACGTAAATAAAATATTTGAATCGTTTAATAATTTCGGGCAAACTGGAATAAAAGCGGACAACCTCGAAGGGAAATTAACGGCCACCGTAAACGCAGCTCTTGCCATTAACGACGAAGGAAAAGCGTATTCAAACAGCATTGAAAGTGTAATAAATTTTTCATTGAAAAACGGGGCGCTTATCAATTTTGAACCGGTGAAAAAAATACAATCGTTTATTTTTAAAAACAGGGATTTTGCAGATATCCAATTTGCCGAATTAAAAGATCGCTTAGAAATAAAAAACCAGGAAATAAAAATTAACCGGATGGAAATTGAATCGAATATTTTATCTATGTATGTGGAAGGAGTTTACAGTATGAAAGGCAATACCAACATCAGCGTACAAATTCCCTTCAGCAATATTATAAAACATAAAGCCGATTATACGCCCGAAAATAAGGGGCTTGATAAAAAAAGAGGGCTCAGCCTGTATCTCAGAGGCCGGCCCGGGCCGGATGGCAACATCCAGTTTAAACCCGAGCTATTGCATTTGTTCAGAAAACATAAAAAATAAATAATAATAAAAATGAAAAAATAATTCTATAAATAAATTTTCATTGGCTATTGAATTTGCCTGTAAAATTGTATAGTTTTATTGTGCTGTTTTTTTTACTGCACATTTTATTTCAGGCTCAAATCATTTACTTCGAAGAATTTCTTGCATACCCGAGCACAGGAAAATTAATTATAACCAAATAAAAATTTCATTTATGATAAAAAAAATTTCGGTTCAGAAATTATCAACCATTTTATTTTTTTTGTTGCTGTTTACTTCGTGCAAAGTAATGCTGGTGCCGCAATACAGCGAAGAATTGGAAAACCAGATTGCGAACGCTGCTAAAGCAACCGACAAACTTTACATTGATATAATGGATACGCCTTTCGGCGAAAGAAATTATCAAACTTTCAGCGAACGTTATAATGAAATAGAAGCAGAAATAAATTCTATTCAACTTAAAAATGAAGCCCGTCCCAAGAACGGAGATTTTTTAGTTATTATAAAAAATTTGAAAGACGCTTTTGGCGAAGCTAAAAAATACCACAAAGATCATAACACCCTTACCGAAGGTGAAGCGCTTGCATACCAGGCATCATTGGCGGGTTATTGGAAACCGCTTTACATTTCAGAAAAAGCATTGAAATAATTGAAATAAATGAAAATAATTTTATAAAAATTAAAAATAAAAATTATGGCTTTTGATATAAATGAAGTGGTAGCACAAATGCTCGACGCCATTAAAAATACTGTAAAAGATAATTGGAACCTGGTGAAAGACAGCGCCAGCGGCTATTTTCAGGATCATAAATCGAGGCTTGAATTATTGGCAAGCTTAAGACTGAACAATGAAATTGACCAGCAATTTTTTTTGAATCGCGTGGCCGATGAAGAAAAAATTTTGGAATCGGAATTGCATTCCATAGCCATCATT
>JAICZH010000106.1 GCA_025933775.1 Chitinophagaceae bacterium | reverse complement strand
ATATTTCTATTCCTATTATTTCTACAAGAGATAAAGGACTCAATAAAATAACAGTAACAATAGACGCAGATAATGCAGTGGATGAATTATCAGAAAATAATAACAGCATTACCAGAGACGTATATATTTACCAGGATGAAGCCACTCCTGTGTTTCCTTATAATTTCGCCATAATAAATACCTCCAGTCAAAAATTATATGCTTCTACCTCCGACCCATTGAGCGCTGCTAAAGATTATGTGATGGAAATTGATACTACATTGCTTTTTAATTCTTCGCTTAAGGTAAGTAAAACTATTAATTCTGCGGGCGGAGTTATAGAATTTGATCCGGGTTTCAATTTTTCTGACAGTACGGTTTATTATTGGCGTGTTTCTATAAAACCAACGTCTGGCCTGGCTTCTGACTATCACTGGAACAATGCTTCATTTATTTATATTGCCAATAGTTCTGTTGGAGCTAATCAATCGCATTATTATCAACATTTATATTCCGATACACAACGTATTAAATTGGATAGCGCAAGAAAGTGGGATTTCAATTCAGTTACTAATGTTATTACATCGCGTAATGGAGTATTCCCAACTGCTGCAAACCTGGGATCGCAGTTTGCAATAGACATAAACGGTGCAACAGTGGTACAAAGTGTTTGCGGTATTTCAGGTATTATTTTCACTGTGCTTGATCCTATAAGCCTAAAACCATGGCTCAATGCAGTAGGTCCAACCGGATTATATGGAAGTGATCCTGTATGCGGCAATGATCGGTTGGCAAATTTTCAATTCAATATTCTTAGCCAGGCCAAAAGAGACAGCGCTATAAAATTTTTGGATATGATACCGGATAATTTTATTGTTATTGCACGAAATATTTCCGGCACTGATTCTACAACAAATACCTATGCTTCAAATTGGGAAGCAGATACAGCAACTTTTGGAAGTGGCAATTCATTGTACCATCGTTTACTTTCGCAAGGCTTTGTTTTAATAGATTCATTTTACAAGCCGAGGTCATTTATTTTTATGTATCAAAAAAATAATCCTGCCTTTGCACCAAATTTTGTTTTTTCAAATGGTATATACGATAAAATATCGCTGAGTCATAATTTTAATAACCCTGACACTTTAGGATATATTACTTCACCAAAGTTTGGCCCGGCAACCCAGTGGAAAGAAATGCATTGGCGCGGAAACAGCCTTGAATCTAATTCTCCGGATAATCCTTCGGTAGAAATTATCGGTATTGACAGTCTTGGAAATTCAACCACTTTATTTAATGTAAATAAAAACACGCAGGACGTTGACATTTCTTCTGTAAATGCATCAAAATATCCGTTCATTCAATTGAGGATGCGTAATGCCGATAGTGTAAAACTTACCCCTTATCAACTTGCTTATTGGCGATTGAATTTTACACCAGCGCCGGAAGGAGCGCTTACACCCAATTTATATTTTTTATCAAAAGATACGCTCGAGCAAGGAGAAATTTTACACTTTGGAATTGCTTTTAAAAATATTAGTTTAACAGCATTCGACAGCATAAAAGTAAGATTTGAAGTAATAGATAATAATAATGTTACCCATATTCTTCCCATACAAAAAGTAAAACCGCTTATCAGCGGAGATACGGTAAAACTTCAGTATGATATTGATACAAAACTTTTTCCGGGACCTAATATTTTGCATGTTGATTTTAACCCGGATAATGCTCAGCCGGAGCAATATCATTTTAATAATTTTCTTTTCAAAAACTTTTACGTAAAACCAGATAAATTCAATCCGTTGTTGGATGTAACTTTTGATGGTATTCATATTTTAAATCGCGATATTGTTTCTCCGAGGCCGCATATCGTTATTAAGTTAAAAGATGAAAGTAAATTTCTTTCGCTTAACGATACTTCGCTGATGAAGGTGCAAATACAATTTCCGGATGGCTCTTTAAAAACTTATAAGTTTGATAATGATACATTACGCTTCACACCGGCTAATATAGCAGCTGGTGAAAATACCGCCACCATTGACTTTTCGCCCATGCTTAGCGGAGATGATGCGGATTACGTACTGATTGTTTCAGGAAAAGATGTTGCAGGTAATACAGCCGGAAATCTCAATTATCAAATTGACTTCAGAGTATTTAATAAATCTATGATCTCTAATTTGCTCAATTATCCTAATCCGTTTACAACTTCTACAGCATTTGTATTCACCATTACCGGTTCTGTTCTTCCTCAAAATATAAGAATACAAATATTAACTATCACAGGAAAAATAGTAAGAGAAATTACACAAAATGAATTAGGCCCTTTGCACATTGGAAGAAACATCACCGAATTTAAATGGGATGGCTCCGATATGTATGGACAGAAAGTAGCCAACGGCGTTTACTTGTATCGTGTGCTTACCAACCTTAATGGAAAAGCAATGGATAAGTTTACCGATAATGGAGATAATACCGATAAATATTTCACCAAAGGATATGGAAAAATGTATTTTATGCGGTAAAAATAAGAATGTTTGAAAAAAAGCGTTTAAGCGTCAACGTTAGTATTCTCTTTTTCAGAATACAATTTATTGCTAAAGGCAGCAAAGCCTAAAAGAAATAAAAATGGAGTAATAGTAAGAATGAACCTGTTGTGCCAGTCATCGCAGGTGAGTAACGTAGTAATCCAGAAAAGAAAAATAATAGAAATAAAATAAATAATTCTTTTATCTTTTATCTTTTTTCCAATGCCGGGAAATGATAAAATATAAAACGGATAAAAAAATATTACCAGGAAAATATTGTGAAAAAGAGAATAATAATTCCTGAGCATTCCAAAAAAAGCAGCGGTTTTTAGCCAGCAAAGATTTATAAACTGATGCCCGTTTTTAAAAACATAATAAATAATTCCCTGCAACGAATTCCCCGTTTCAAATGTTTTTATTGATGAATGGCTAACTGTATTCACTCCGCAAATAATATTTTCTTTTTTGAACGGAAGCATAAAATCAAGCGAACCTCCCGCTTGCAGCATAATGTTTATAATAATTAAAAACATCACGATTGAACTTAAAAAAAGTAGTATTAAATAAGCTGCATTTTTTTTATTCAAAAACTTACAAAAAAGATATACTGCAGTTGCTGCAAAAAATAAAATGCCTGTTGGCCGGGTAATACTTAATAACGCAATAAACAATAGCAATGCCAATACATTTTTTATAGTTATTCCTTTAAGCCGAAGCAAATAACTGCTGTAAATAATAGTAAGGCTATAAAAAACGGATTCCGTAAAAAGAAAACTGTTGTACACCTGGTAAGGAATATTTACAATAAAAAAAAATGTAGCGGCTATTGCAAAAAACGGTTTTGCAAAAAAAGATACCGTCAATTTATAAAACATATAAGTAGCCAGCAGGTTGAGCAAAAGCTGTAAAACAACTATAACGGTGAAGCCTAGACGAAATTTAATTGCCAGCGCAATGAGAAATATTTGCGTAGAATAAAGGTGATAGTTAGCGCTGGTAAAATTTCCATAACGCAAATAATAATTAGCTTCGTCAATATATTTCGACGCCTCAAAACCTGTTACCATTCCATTGTGCCAAAGCAAAAAGCCCTGCACCAGCGTCCAGGAGAGCAACAGAAAAATAATTTTATTTTTTAGGAGTGTGGTTGTAAAATGCATTAGCCGGTTTAAGATAATTATAAAAATACACTTTGTCAATATAATTAACCAGACTATTAGTTGATAATTTGCGAAATGAATATTTTAGCGCATGCTATACGTTGCTTTATAATTTTTGCAATAAAATAAAATGATCAGTATAAGTAGTGTATTGTTTAAGAACTTTTAAATTACAAAAAGAAGCGATTTCCTTTAATAAATTTTGATTAAATACATGGTGATGCAAGCACCTGTTTTCAAAATTGAGATTACTGCGCTTTACAAAATTTTCATACGATTTAGATTGAGGATCTCTTTTTAAATTGTGCAGTTGCAAAATTTCATTTAAATGAGTCATATCTTTTTCATCAATGTTATTATTATAATCGCTCATTAAATGTTCAATAGTTGTATAAGGTCTTTTGTGATCAAAATTGGCTTCTTTATTCGGCAACACTAATAATAACACCCCACTATTTTTTAAAATTCTTTTCCATTCCAAAATGGCTTTTATAGGATTAGCGATATGCTCCAAATTATTACAACTTAAAACAAAATCATACGCTTCACTTTTAATTTTTGATAAATTATTTCCTTCAGAAATATATTGGTAACCAATTTTATTGTTGTATTTGTAATTTTCTCCCTCTGCCAAATTTCCTTCCCAAACAGTTTTGTTGCTAAAGTTTACGCCATCAATTGAATTGGCAATATTATATATAGAAAGATAACCGCTTACATTAAAAATTCCGCTGGGGCCGCCGATTTCCAAGCCTTTTTTATTTTTAAAATATTGTTGCCATTTATTGAGTTCAGGAATTTTTATTTTAAAAATTTTACATTTTATTTTCCATACGATGACATACAAGGGAAAACTTTTGAGAAATATTTTTGTATTTCTGAACATTCTTCAACTTTAATTTTTAGTTTTTATTAAAAGTTTATATCCTTTATAAACCTGCACTATTTTTTTAAAATTTCCTTTAAACAGTAAAAAAAAACTTCTTGTAAATGGCTCGATTAAAAATGTACACATCCAAACAAATAAATAACCGGTTAATGTAAAATGTTTTTTTGCATATACCAGCCTGCTGCGAAGATTAAGATACAAACGAAAATCTTTAACATTGCTTGTGGTTCCTTCGCCGCTGTGTATCGCTTTAATTTGCGAGTTGTAAAAAGTAATTCCTCCGCTATGTGCAAGTCGTTTTGAAAAATCTAATTCTTCATAATAAACAAAAAAGTGTTCGTCAAAAAATCCAATCCGTTCAAAAATATTTCTTTTCATAAACATGAAAGCACCCATAACCTGATCAACTTTTCTGCTTTGTTGATGATCCCAGTCTGTCATTAAAAGTGCAGGATGAAAAATGCGTGGAGCTATTTTGGATAGCCCGATTGCATCATAAAAAAACCTGATTGCCTTGGGGAAACGTGAACAACTACATGTGATATTTCCTTCATCATTAAGCAACTGGCAACCTAAAATATCTATTTCATAACGGCTATCTATAAACGATATGCAATCATTAAGTGTTGTTTCATATAGCTGCGCATCAGGATTCAGGAGTAAAACATATTGTGATTTGCATAGCCGGAATCCCTGGTTGCACGCTTTAGCAAATCCATTGTTTATACGATTTTGTATGATTTCAATTTTAGTATTTGGATTTATTTTTTCTAAAGAATTGTCGGATGAATTGTTGTCAACGATAAAAATTTTATCAATCAGAGATTCATTTTTTTTGCCCAAAAGAGATTGAACACAATTATATAAATAATCTCCGCTGTTCCAGTTTACGATAATTATATCTGTCATTGATAAAATGATTACTTTCCTGAAAATTGAATTTGCTTATACTTTTTTAAAAGAAAAAGCTTATTTAATAAAATAGTTATTTCTATAAAAACAGCAAATTGTATCCAAATAGAAATGGCAGAAAAATATTGATCATCAAAAAAACTTACAATTAAAGGGAATAACATAAGTGAATACCAAAAAGAGTTTCTGAAATTCTTTTTCTCTATTGCTTTATTATATAAGTAAGAATGAAACATGCCAAGAAAAAAATATATAACCCACGCATATAGCTTACCAAAATCTTTAATATAAGCGCTGTATCCTGTATAAACGTTGGTTGGATAGGGAATAAATACAAAAGGTTGCACAACCTCTTTCACTTCTCTATTAGAAATTAAATTAAAACTTTTTGCCAGCTTTATAAAAAAGCGTAATGAATAACTTCCATTATAATTAATCTGTAACTGGTCATGAAGCTGATATTGAAGTGCATTTAACGGCGATACCAAGTAAATAGCCGTGCTTTGGGTTGCCGGGATTATATTTTCAACTGCATTTGATTCAGTGCTTCCTCCCTTGCCATAAATTACACCGAATATCATAAACACCGTTATAAAAAACACCACGAAAATTAATGTTCTTTTAATTGTAAAAGAAGTTTTGCCATGAATAAATTTCATTCCCAGATAAACAGCCAATATGAATAAAAAAAGCAACCTGCCTGTGGTAAAAATTGCGTAAGTAAGCGCAACCAAAAAGCTTAAAATAAGCAATATTGTATTGAGAAGATTTTTTTGTTTCAGATAAGATTGCAAAATAAATGCATAAGTAACTAATGAAAATGCAAAAAAATATTTTACAATTCCTAAGTCAGCATCGCCATAAGATATTTCTGTTCTCAGCCCTACTAAAAAATTATCGAGATTTGAAGCAATAAAAATCTGATACATTTTTTTTATAAAAAAGGGCAATCCTATTATTGCAAGAATTAATAGTATATATTTTAAATAAGTACTGATCTCTTCAGTAGAAACTGGAGCAGATTTTATTTTATTAATATTTTTCTTTTGCCACGCAAATGTTTGAAGAAAAGCTCCAAGGCTAAATGTAATAACCCCCACAAAAAAAATAAGATAGGTGGAGATGCTTAACGGCGGTAATTCATTTAAAATGGTAAAACTGAAAATAAAATGCAGCAGCAGAATTATAAACCAGAGTAATGAAAACAAAACTGCAGGTTGCATTATTCTTTTTTCAAAAATTTTATAATTAAAAAAAAACAGCAGGCCATGCGCAATGATAAAAATGAATGCCGCTAATATGTTTTCGAAATGATACATTATTGCACACTTGCTTTTATTGCTTTAAGCCTTAAAGATTTTGAAATGGCAACTAATTCAGAAAAAGAAATTAAAAACAAATAAATAACGGTTGCTAATAAAAAACCGATCGGATATAATAATTGATTGTGATAATTTTTAAAAACCAAATAAAAAATGATTTGCGATAAAAAAGCAATTACAATCATCAATAATAAATAAAGGCTTCTTAATTTTAATTCAAATCTCTTTTGCACTAAAATGGCTACCTGCCACGTGAATGTAGCAGCAATTACAATAAATCCCATCCATTTAAAGGTTACAGAATCGGGTATTTTTAAAATAATAAACAACAAATCGGCGCCAAACAGCCAGTACAACACGCTTATAACTATAAACCCGCAGCTTTCATAATAAATTAATTTTTTTAAAAGATTTCGTATTTCTTTTTTATTGCCACCCGCATACGCTGATGTTAATATCGGGAACAATGAGGTAACCACAGGAGAAATTACCAATATAATGCTCTTGTATAAAAGATCGAAAATGGCCTGGTAATTGCCTTGCATTTCGCTTCCAAAATTTTTTAAAATAAACAATTTGTCAATATAAGAAAGCAGGTATGAAAATACAAACCAAAGAGACAAAGAAGCGCCATATTTAAAAAATTGTTTAAAGATACCAGGTAACTTATTGACGTTAGTATTTTCTGATTTTATATTTCTAAACAAACCCAATGATTGGCGGAATAAATAAAATAAAGAAGATGCATAAGCAATAATTACTGCTAAAAATAAAGAATACAGTTTATTTAATCCGGAGAATTTTAATAAAAACACAGCAATACTTATGTATGAAGTAACGCGTATCAATTCTGAAAAAATTATTTTTTTTGATAAAAAACCTGATTGGATAATTGGCAAAATGGTAAACTGCAATGATGTAAAAAATAAAGCCACACAAAACAAAAAAGCCAAAACAATATCCCCGCTTATTAACCAAACTACAATAAAACACGGAATAAAAAATAAAAGTTGCGTACTCAATGACAATGCAAATGCTTTTTTTGAAAACGATCTTTTATTACTGCTGGATGGATAAAAAAGAATAATGCTTTGTGCAATCCAGCCGGAAAATGTAGAAGTGAGAATTAATACCGCATTAAACCATAATGAAAAATTTCCATAACCGCTTGAGCCTAACAAATACTTAAAAAGCGGAATTGAAATGCCAGAAATAAGTGCAGGCAAAATAATACTGATAAGGTAGTTGAAATAATCTTTTCTGAATTTTGAAAATAAATCCATTTTAGTAAATCTACCCTGGTTATTAAAGAAGATTATTTAGTAAAGGTTCTGCGTAAAGCTAAAATTCCTATTAACAATAATTCAGCAAAGATTGCAAATAAAAGGGCTCCCTTTAGTTTGCCGAATTTAATTTTCTCCATCGGATAATCTGCATGGTCTATTATTTGCATTAAGGGAATTTCATTTAAATAATTAAACCTTGCCAATTCAAGATTTTTAAACATTTCAGCATATCCGGCGCTGTAAACTTGAATGTTGGCTTGTTGTTTTAAAACAGGAACCTGCGCTGCAGAAAAAGCAGGGTTTATATTTACATCTTGCACTTCAGATCTCTTAGTAATGCTGGAGTTCAGATTGCCTTTCATGGCTGAAGCCCGATTTTCCAAAATATCCAAAGTTTCTTTTGCTTTTTCTGTTCTTATTTGAATGTAATAATTATTGGTTTCTGTCACTAACCTGTCAGTAAAATCTTTCGTAAACTTTTCATCAACACTTGTAACATTTACTTCAAAAAGGCTTAGTTTTCTGTCCGGCCTTTGGGCAATTATATAATTATCTGCAAGGTCAAGATAGGTTTTATACAAAACACTATCTTGTTGATATGTAAAATTCAATTTATTTTGCCCTATAGGAAAATGAATGTTTTTTAATTTGGAATTATTCTTTCTTGCATCATTTATGTCTAAAAAATATTCGATAAGTGTATAGGGTTTATTTTGAAAAGTATCTACAGAAAGAAGCGTTTCTTCTATCATTCGCCTGCTTTTTATAATTTCAATTATATTGTCGCCTGCAAAAATATCTTTGCCATCATTTACGCTAAAACCCAATTGAGAGGCGAAGTTCAAAAAATTTCCTAACCCGTTACCATTTCCTTCATCGAGCGCAAATGTGAGATGGCTTTTATATTTTGCTTTCTGATTACTTGCATACCACGTTCCTAATAGCCCGGCAATAATTCCAATAATAACTATCACCCACCAGAGCTTTACTAAATATTTAAATCCATTAATAAAATTTTCACCAATTAAATTATTTTTTGTTTTTTCAGTAAAGTCTTTCTCTTCTTTAAGCATGACAATTTTATTTTGTAACATTAATTATCACATTCGATAAAATACCTAAAGCAGATACGATGAGCGCCAGCTCTCCGATTCCAAGCCTTGTTCTGTTATTCTTTTCTTTTTGCGGAACAAAAATTTCGGAACGCGGCGTTACTT